>JAILQK010000220.1 GCA_024699045.1 Lachnospiraceae bacterium
CATGGCGTTATGAATCTGAAGAAACGGTAGTATTATCGAAAGCATGAATCAATAACTGTTTTCCAGAAAAAATACTCCAAACATGTGGCTGATCAGATTCTGTTATCACAAAAAGATATCGGTAATGCAGGAATGCTGAAGCTTTACCCTGTATATATGCTTCCTTTTATTCTGGAAGAACTATAAAAAGACTCATAAGGAAACGCAGCAGTGGCTTCGGAAGTAGATGATGGATATTCGGTTGCTCAGGTGGACAACCGTCGAGACGGTGTGCCTCTTGAGCAACACCCAAAGACCGAAGAAGGAATCCTATATTACGCTTGATGTGGAGATGGAAGATTACTACCGCATCAAGAATGAAGGGAAGAATTCTACCACCTAAAGTTCAGCCTCACAATCGAATAGGAATTTGAATAGATAAGCTGCAGATGCGGAAGTGATCCGAGATCTGCAGCTTGTTTTGTGATGAAGGAGTTCTAATTTTCTGTCTTGATATATTCCACAAGTGGAACTATAATTGTTATGTTATATTCCACTTGTATAATATAAAAGGAGAGGAAATGTTAAAGCACGGTATTTTAGGGTTATTAAACTATGGTGATATGACAGGTTATGAAATTATGACTGTTTTCAGAGACTCGCTGAGTCACTTCTGGGTGGCACAGACAAGTCAGATATATAGAGAATTACAGACACTTGAAAAAAATGGGTGGATTGCAGTTACCCATATTGAGCAGGATGGAAAACCGGATAAAAACATGCTTTCTATCACAAGTGCTGGAAGAGAGGAATTACATCGTTGGGTTTCAAATGATGATATTAAAAATCCAACGCGAAGTCCGTTGTTGATGAAGACATTCTTTCGCGGAGAATGTGGTATTGAAGAGAATATAGAATTTTTTAAGAGTATCTTTGAGCAAGAAACAGTTTTTCCACATGGTAGCGATGAAGCAGATGTTACAAGTGAAGAATATAAGAAAATGATCAAGGATCCCGTAAAGGCACTTTATTGGAAATTTACAATCGACTTTGGTGTTATGTATGAAAAGATGATTCGAGAATGGTGTCAACATTGCGTTGAGGAATTGGAGGACTTAAAGCTTGAAAATACTTCTGATTAATGGAAGCCCCAAAGGCAAAGGAAGTAATTCGTTAAAACTTACTTATAGTTTTCTTGAGGGATTTAAAAACGAATTTGCGTGTAATGGAGAAGAAATATCTGTTGATGAACTACATATTGCTTTGATGAATATAGGAGCGTGCAAAGGATGTTTTGCATGCTGGCAGAGAACGCCGGGAATATGCTGCATAAAGGATGATATGCAAACGATTATCGAAAGGCAGATTGAAGCTGATATTATTCTGTGGTCTTTTCCGCTGTACTATTTCAATGTCCCGGGGATCTTAAAGAATGTGATTGACCGTCAGTTACCTATGAACCTTCCTTTTATGAGCTCAGGGCAAGATGGATACGGTAGTGGCAGCCATGATGCCAGATATGACATGGAAGACAAAAGGCATGTGCTTATTTCTACTTGCGGTTTTTATTCTGCGGAAGGTAATTATGATAGCGTATTGCGGATGTTTGATCACTTTTTGGGTAAGGGTAATTATGTGACTGTCTTTTGCGGTCAGGGAGAATTGTTCCGCGTAAAAGAATTATCTGCGAGAACGGATGAATATCTTGATACAGTAAAAAAAGCAGGTTCAGAGTATGCAGTGACGGGAATGATTTCAGATGAAACTGATACAATTCTTCGTACACTTTTATATCCCAGGGACGTATTTGAAGAGATGGCTGATGCAAGCTGGGGCATAAGCAAAACTACAGGGGAAAAAGAATCCGATGATCTTGTGTTTACCAGACAGATGGCCGCTCTATATAACAAATCTGCCTATGATGGAAAAGATCGTGTGTTGGAAATGCATTATACAGATATGGAGCATACTTATCAGATTCAGCTTGGAAAAGAGGGGAGCAATGTTTTTACAGATGGGAGTCTTATTTCAACTACTCGTATAGATACGCCTTTTGAGGTTTGGTCGGCAATTTCGCGTGGAGAAATCGGAGGTGCAGAAGCGCTGGGCAAACAGATGTATACGGTATCAGGAGATTTTTCTCTGATGATTGATTGGGATAAATTCTTTGGAAGCAATGCTACAGCTAAGAAGGCAGAGAAACAATCCAAAAATACGGCAGGGCAAAAAGATCCTTCTATGATGACAATGCTGATATCGTGGATTACGTTTTGGATTGCTGTTTCCATTAATCCTGAGGCTGGGGCTGTGATAACACTTATCGTAGTAGCGGCTGTCCCTCTGATTATGAGAAATCATAAATTCGTGATCTGGGATCAGCTTTCTATGGTGATTGTTGCTATACTTTCTGCAATCGCAAATGTATCCGGAACCGGGGATATTCCAACAAATATTGGGTATCTGGCATTTGGATTATTCTGGCTGCTTTCGTGCCTGACAAAAGAACCTTTATGTGCTGCATATGTAAAATATAATTATGGTGGTGAAAGAGCACATCAAAATCCACTCTTTATGAAGACAAATTATATCCTTGCAGTGGCGTGGGGATCGTTATATGTACTGACGGCGGTCTGGACATTTCTACTCAGAAAAGTCGGATTCGGAAATGTGCTTATCATTGTGAACAATATGATTCCTGCGCTGATGGGAGTATTTACCGTATGGTTTGAAAAATGGTATCCTGCATGGATGGCAAGCGGAAAAAATAATTGATCAAACGATTTTGATATTCAAAATGCTGAAAGCTCGGAGTAATCCGGGCTTTTATTATGTCCGGGAGGAGGTGGTCATTTGTATCCGGTCAGCGAAGCCTTCTTAGCTGCAGTGGAGGCGAATACAAGAAAATATTACTGGACGGGCAGGATCACGACGACTGCCGGGACGGTTTATAACTTCGATCAGGAAGATATGGTCAAGGGCAGCGGATATATCACAAGCCAGTGCTGCGGAAGTACGGAGATCGAACTTGGTACGGTATATGCCGCTGAGATGGGGAGTTCGCTTTTCTCTGATATTGACAGGTACACGCTGGAAGATGCGAAGGTGGAGCTGTTCTATCACCTGCAGGTGGCGGGCGGCTCTTATGAGAGGATCCCGATGGGAATCTTTGAAGTATCGGAGGCGAACCGGAAGGCAAAGTGTCTGGAGATCAAGGCCTATGACTATATGGTGAGGTTCGAGAAGGCATTTACTTCCCTGGAATCCATCGGTAACGCCTATGATTTCATGGTGCTGTGTTCCACGGCCTGCAGCGTGGATCTGGCTCAGGACAGGGCTACGATCGAGGGGATGCCGAACGGATCTGAGAACCTGTCCATATACTCTGATAATGATATCGAAACTTACCGCGATGTGCTGTTCTATGTGGGACAAGTGCTTGGCGGTTTTTTCGTGATCAACAGGACGGGGGAACTGGAACTTAAGAAGTATGGCAACCAGTCGGTGCTGACTGTGGAGCGGAAGCACAGGTTCACAGCCTCCTTTATCATAGCTCATCCATCTGCACGAAATCCCGTAAGCGAATATGACGTACAGTACTGGTGCTGAAATCAATATCATCATTTGTGATCACGATCTTCTGGCAAGAGTTGTCCAGTTTTGCGAAAGCCCCAAATTCCCTCTCATAGGCCTTCTCTTCAGCCACAGAGTAGGCAACCTGAATATAGTATTGCTTATTACCCTTATTGGCCACGAAATCAATTTCCTGGGAACCATCATGATATATCTGGAGATTATAGCCCATATAGAGGAGTTCGTTATAAACGATATTCTCGAAGTTATGGGTGAGATCGTATCGATTATTCATGACGCGGATGGAATTCAAGGCTACATCTTCATCATAAACCTTTAGATAGTATTCCAGCTCGCGTTTGGACTTGGCAGAATACTTCTTTACTGTCGCTATCGCATAGGCTTCTTCCAGATATCCGATATACTTGGTGATCGTAGTGACAGAACAGGGCAGGCCTGTCCCTCTCATATATTTCTCCACAGATCGGGCTGAAAGGATCCTTCCGTTTGACAGGAATATAAAGTTGGCCAGTCGTTTGAAGACCTCGGTTTTCCGGATTTTATATCGGTTAATGATATCGTTCAGAATAATAGTTTCATTCAGCTCATTCAAATAGATCCGCTGTCCGCTCTCGCCGCTGTATTCGATTCGCTTTGGAAAGCCGCCCCAGATAATATAATCAGTGAGCGAGACGTCCTTTCCGAGTTCTTTGCCGTATTCAGACAGTTCTCTATATACAAATGGCCGGACCCGGAAAGGCACATATCTGCCGGATAGTTCTTTTGTAAACTCCCGTGACAGAAGCTTGGAGTTTGAGCCGCTGATAAAAACAGAGCAGTTTCTGATCCGAAGTGTTCTGCATGCTCCTGCCCATCCGTCTACTCTCTGGACCTCATCAAGAAACACATAGCATAGTGATCTCTTGCGATGACTGTCAATATAGTCCAGAAGTGCCATTTCATCCGGAATGGCATTTAAGACAGCAGTATCCTCGAAATCAAGGAAAATGATATTGTCTGACCGTTCCCTGATCTCTTCCGATATTTGCTTTAAGATAACGGATTTTCCGCACCGGCGAATACCGGTAATGACTTTGATCAGATCACCGTCATAGAATTCCCGGATAGGTTCTATATATTTTTCTCGTTTAATCATTTCCTGCATCTCCTGACAAGTATTATCGATCCTACTGGACATTTTAACGCATAAAGGTAATTTTGTCCACTAATACTGGACAATTATACCAGATGCAGAAAAATTGTCCAGTAGGATTCACTGCCATAGTTTCTACGACTCTATCACAAGCACAGGACGATGACGCGGGGACATAAATGTGATTATAAAAAGCAAATCCAGGAAGAGGTCCTGGATGCTTCCGTAGTCGAGATTATTACGAAGCTGGTTGCCAATCCGCGCTTTGCTTCCTTAATGTAGGAAAAAATCAATATGAAGGTGGACACCACTGCCATCGATCAGGAGATAAAGGCACTGGAAAAACAGCTGAGACGTGCGTTCTCTTAGGTAGGGAATCTGGTCGAGATGTCAAATATGAGTATATTGACTATGAGCCAAAGAGTAATCCCTTAAAACGCGATAAAGTGTCATACGCGGAGATTAAGGCGTGGATTGGAGATAAATATGGGCTTAAAGTTTCA
>JAILQK010000004.1 GCA_024699045.1 Lachnospiraceae bacterium
GGGACACTCATCGAAGGCCATGGCGATCGTCGAGCCCAGGTTGGACTGTATCCTCATGCTCTCCTCAGGTCCCATGAAGATCTTATGACCGTCGATATGGGAAGCAAAGGTGACCCCTTCCTCCCGGATCTTCCGAAGACCTGCAAGCGAGAAGACCTGAAATCCTCCCGAATCCGTAAGCACCGGGCCGTCCCAGGCCATAAACTTATGCAGTCCGCCGAGTCTTTTTATCGTCTCATCACCTGTGCGAACATGCAGATGATAGGTATTGGAAAGCTCTATCTGGCAGCCGATCTCCTTTAAGTCAGCGGAAGAAACCGCTCCCTTTATCGCCCCGACGGTTCCGACATTCATAAAAACAGGCGTCTCTACGATCCCGTGCACCGTATCAAGACGCCCTCTTCTGGCTCTTTTATCTTTCTTTAATAAAGTATATGCACTCATTCCACAAGTCCGATCATCTCATCATATTCTTCAAGAGTCAGCCCGAGTCTTTGCATCTCCTTGGCGGCCTTGACCCCTACATAACGGTAATGCCAGGGTTCGAACTCGATCTTCGTGATATCTTCCTTCCCCTTGGGATATCTTAGGATGAAGCCATAGTCCGGTGCATTCTCTGCAAGCCATTTGCCTCCGTCGGTATAGGCAAACCCTTCATCAAGCTTCCAGTAACCGTCGGTCACAAGATCAAAAGCCAGTCCGACCTGGTGCTCTGAAGTACCCGGGATCGCCACGACCTCACTGGCCATCTGATATGCCTCATCGTAGTCATACCCTTCCTTCATGATTGATTCCACCTTACGGTTGAAAACAAAAGTCTGTCTTTCCAGATCCCTGAAAGGGGAAGCGACATAGAGATAAACATTGTCATTCCTGGCTCCGCGTATCATCTTTACAAGAGCGCCCGCGCATCTTACATCTGACGTGACACTGTCCGTTATGGTCGCAAGCTCAAAGGTATAATCATCGGGAATAAGATGATCTTTGTTAATAAGGATCAAAGACCAGTCATCATCAAAATCCGGACTGACCATGTTGCCGTTCTCATCCTCAATAAGGATCCCGGAGTCATTCTCATTAAGTCCGTTCCGCCGGTTGAAATCCTTCGCAGCCTTTTCGGAATCCTCGACTATCCTTTCAAGATCCTCTTCCTGAAGCTCAACATCTTCTTTTGTTATCTCATCCGAGGACTCGTCCTTTTTGATGATATCGGACCTGTTTACCGCTACTTTTTGTCCGTCGTTATTGACGAGAATGACATCCTTGTTCATCACCGTCGCCGTTGCGGAATCCGAAAAACTGGCAGTCGCAGTGAATGCCAGTATCGTGAGTACCAAAGCCGTTATCTTTCTCGCGTAGTGTTTTTTTCGTTTCATAGAGACTTAAAACTACCACATATGGTTCATTTATTCAAGTTGTCCGGACCGAAGGAATAAGGCAGAAGTTCCTTAAGCTTATGGACCGTATGACTCAGATCGGAGTGCACCACTATCACGTCAAATTCATTCCCGTTCACGAATTCATTCATGAACTGCCGGCAGATACCGCAGGGATACGCATCCTGCGGAGCCTCCCCTTTGCTGCCTCCCGATATCGCTATCGCGGTGAACCTGCGCTCTCCCTCACTTATCGCTTTGGAAAAGGCCGTCCTTTCGGCACATATTCCCGCAGGATAAGAGGCGTTCTCGATGTTACAGCCGGTATAGACCCTGCCACCGGCGGTCAGCAACGCCGCCCCGACCGAAAAGCCTGAATATATGCAATATGAATTTTCTCTCGCTTTATCCGCAAGTCTGCCAAGTTCGCTATAGTCCACGATGACCACCCCTCCTTTTTGCTGTACAGGAAATGATTATATCACAGCCTATGATCATTTAGTAAGGCTTTCTCAAGGCTTTTCCGCTTTTCTGCAGCGCAGATACATCGCATTCCATTTCAGCATTGCATCATATTTCCGATGGTGTTTTAAGACCGCATTGATCAGGGCATAATCATTTAAGCGTTCCTGAAATGGTGTAACCGAGTGCTCTGCAAGATCAAGATACCGCTCTGCTTTTTGCTGCTCTCCGGCCTGAATACAATCCAGAAAGCAGTTAGCGCAAAGCCGGAAAGAGCTTTTGAGCTCCTCATCGGAAAGCTTTTCCATGATCTTTATGTTACGGGTATAGTCAGGCTCTTTCTGCTTTCCGTGAAGGACAGAAAAATCTGCGGTTTCACATTCTTCGGGCCGCAGCGGAGGAACTCCGGGACGCAGGACCAGATGCTCATGTATGATCCCACTCCAGACGAAACCCGCATCACGTCTTATTATCCGGGGATAAATAAAAACGCCTCCGTTTTCAGGCCGCTCATACCCGGCAAGGATAAGCCTGACGGAAGGAACGACTTCACGACTCAGCCTGTCTTTAAGGGCAAGGATCTTTTCTGTATTCTCCGAAGTCATGCGGTCATCCGCATCAAGCCACATGATATAGTCACAGGAAGCTTTTTCATAAGAATGATTCCTGGCCGCCGAGAAATCGTCGCACCAGGCAAAATCAAAAACCCTGTCCGTATACCCGGAAGCGATCTCCTTTGTTTCATCGGTTGAACCGGTATCCACGATGACCAGTTCGTCAGCAAAACGGGATGCGTCCTCAAGACAATCCGCCAAAACGGCGGCTTCATTCTTTACTATCATGCAGACACTGAGCAGCCCTCTTGCTTTACCTTCCCAGGATCCTGATCTTGTCATAGCTTCTGCTTCTTTATTCTTTATAGCTTCTGCTTCTTTATTCTTTATAGCTTCTGCTTCTATATTTATCATAGCTTCTGCCTCCCTCACAGTTACTGCAGACGTTTCGGCAGGCTTAGTCCTTTAAGCTTCATTTCGAGCAGCTCATCATAAAAAGGGGTCTGTTTTGCATAGTACCACCAGCGCTTATGCGACGGCGTGACCTTTACTTTATACCACGGACAGTTTCCCGCATAATGCAGGATCACCGCTTTGGAGGCTGTCTCTTCCGAATACCCGCATGTAACTTCCATATTGACCATATAATTGTACAGATCCGGATCGGCATAGATCACCCTTCCCGCAAACAGACCGTTCAGAATATCCTGATCCGCATAAGGCAGGTCAAAATCACGATCTTTCGCATATCGGACAAAATCCTCAAATCGGAAATCCTTCCTGATCTTTTTCAGATCACACAGCATTACCCCGGAATTAAAATAAGAACTGCTCTCATCCCGGATCGTATGTTTTTCACCATTCTCCTCAGCCTCGATCAGCTTAAGATCCCTGCAGACCACTGCATAACGATCGGAAAAATCTGTGGCATAAAACCGGCCGATCGGTTTTTCCACGATAGTGTCTGCATCCAGATAGAGCATACGATCAACCTCATACGGAAGCATGTATGGCATGCATAACCTCAGATATGCCTCCAACGGGTACGGTTCCGGGCGAAATCCGGCAAGCTGTTCTTTATCGATATGAACACATTGGATATCCTGATCAAAAGACCGTGCAAGTCCGGCGAGAATGTCCCGATCCCGTTCGCTAAGATCTATATGAAATACCCTGACATGTATTTTCTCTCCGGGATCATTCAAAAACAGGGAAGTAAGGCTTACATACAGATATCTTAGATATTCCGAATTGACACTGAAACAGATATTCATATCCGTATCATTCTCCCGTTTGTCTGTGTCGCCCTCTCCGTTCGTATCCCGCAGTGTCCGAGACATCGAGCGCAGGCCTCCGGCGGATCTTCCCTGAAATAATATGCTTTCAGCTGCTCCCGTAACACCTCCGTTTCCACCGGTGCCAGAAGATCCACTGACTTCTCATCATAAAACTCCAGCGAATCACCATGGGCGGCGCGGGGACAGGTATAAAATCTCCCATCGAGGACCGTCGTACAAAAAGACTTGTTCTTGCAATAATCAAATAAGTATTTCGCCCTGTCGGCGTCGTGATACAGATGCTTCGGATCTCCCCATTCACACCATTGATCCCGGAGCCCGATCTCCGAAAAAGCGATCCCGTATTCCTCAAGCTGTTTTTTCAGCTCAGCTTCCCTGGATGAAATATCACCGTAATTACTCAAAAGTATGCCAAGACGCTTTTCCTGCTGCATGACCTTAAGAACATCCTCTCTGAAGAGAATCGTGCCGTTGGTCGTGATCTGTATGCCAAGCGCCTTACGGTTATCTCTAAGTTCCGGAAGGGACAGGATCTGCGCGATAAGATCCTGTTCTAAAAGCGGCTCACCGCCGAGCAGCTTAAACATGGCGATCCCATCGACGGCAGAAAGGAGCTTTTTAACGGATCCGATCACGGTCTCAGCCGGGATACGATCCGGTTTGTCATAGTACTGCATAAGATTGGCACATCCCCTGCATCTTAGACTGCACCGCTTCGTCAGAACGATCTCTACCCCGCCTATATAAAGCCCTTCCTTCTGCTTACGATAAAGCGAAGTGAAATAACCGAAGTAATACTGCTTGGCAAACCCCTTTTTCAGTGCGGATACCGCCGAATAGAAATCTTCAAGTCCATTAAACCCGAGCGCCTTGCAATACTGCTTAAAATATGTCTTTCCGACAAGGATCACATATTCATCCCGGAAGCCTCCGATATCATCATATGAAAGTATACGGATATCCATGGTTTTAAGGACCGAGATATCTTCGCGGATCATCTCGCGGATATAGATCCCCTTTTCCTCATAGGATTCAATGCATTTGACCAGATAGTCTTCTGCTAAAGCTCCGTAATCATCACCGGCATAATCGTTGTCACAGATATAGATCGTTCCTTTATAACTGTCGGAAAAATCCAAAAGAACACTCATGCAGACATGGAACGGACCGCAGAGAAGGATCCTTCGTTTATCATAGTTTTCCCATGTAAATTCTTTCATTTTTCTTCTTTTTGTTTTTTCTTTTTATCCCTATATTCTGCGATCTCGATCTGCAGACCGTAGATCCTTAAAAGCTCCGGCTCAGCATATATACTCTGTAACATGCAATAGTATTTTCTGGCTTTACTTGGTTTTCCGGCCTTAAGTGTACATCTGATCAGGTGTTCCAGCGATGTGATCGCCTGAATGCGTTTTTCGTTTGTCTCGAAATACACCGCTCCCAAATATGCTTCTTCTGCTTCCTCATATCTGCCGAGAGCATAATAAAGATCGCCTAAAAGATCTGACTGCTGCATTTCGCAGATGTTTCGCCCGATATAGGACAGTTCTTTTTCAGGTGCCTTAGTAAAGACCGCTTCCAGTCTTTCTGCCGCTTCTTCTGTGCGCTGAAGACTGTGAAGAGCCTTTGCGATGATCCCCGTTTTAACAAGTTCCCAAATATATTCACCTGCTGCGGGATCTTCGTCCGTCTCTGTTTTTTTGTATGCTGAGTCTGAAAGCAGCTTTATGGTCTGCTCATACTCCCCCCGAAGATACAGTCCCCATCCCAGCAGCGTAATCTGATCATTGTTTAATTCCGTCAGCTCAAGCAGACGAAGATACGGCTCCGTATGATCTTTCAGCTTTCTTAAAAACTGTATTTTTCCTTTCTTATCGAGATCCTTTTTATAAAAAGGTGACCGCTCATAACAGGAAAGGTAGAGACGATCGACCCCGCTGAGCCGCTCCCGATCCTCCGCCATATAGGTATAGTGATAAAACATTCCTTCTTTAACAACGGGATAATACTTGCTGAACGCATTAAACCTTGCAGGGAGAAGACATTTCTTCCCTCGCAGCAGATAATTGATCGCATCCTGATCCGGATAAGCAAAACCAAAGGTGTTCCAGAAATCGATGGCCTCTTCTGCCAGATCATGCTCATTCCGGATCCGATCAAGGTTTAATATAAGAACGCCGGAATTGATATACTCATTCCAGTCGACCTCTTCCCACATAGGAAGCAGTGAACTTCTTTCTGCTTTCCCAACCGGTTTATAACCAAAAAGAGGTGGATCCCAGACCCCGGCAGCTGCCACATCTCCGGTGTCCATCTCCCAGAGATCCCGGATGTCACCGTTTGCCAGAATATCCACATCCAGATATATGATCCTTGAAACATCCGGAAGCAGCCCGGGCAAATGCAGACGATAAAGGATCCCCTCGGTATATCCGCTCTGAAAGAGACGGACTTTGGATATCCTATCCTCCTCCGGGATATCATAAAACCTGATCTGATGCCCCCTACCCTCGCATAGCTGCTCTAATTCGGATCTGGCATCCGGCGTTAGCGTAGGATCACAGAGAATATGAAAAAGCAAAGGAGCCTCTGTGTTCTCCATAACGGAAAACATTGAAACTCCCAGGTAGTTATAGTAGTCGCCGAAATAGTCATGTATGGCGTAGGCGATCTCGATCATCGAACATGGGGATCCGGCAGGTTCATTCATAATGATTGCTCCTTATCCAATACCGCGATGAAATTCTGAATATCTGACGCAATGAAATGAGATTCTTTGTAACCATACTCCTTATGATGCTGAAGTCAAAAATTAAAAAAGATCAGTCGAATTACCACCATATCTCAGTAGTATTTTTATTAAAAGAAGGGTGATGATACGGACTGCCTCCGGCAATTTCCTCCAGATCATCATCATCTAAAGGGAACCCGCCAAAACCTTCCAGTGCCTCTTCGATCTGTTCCCCGGTATATCCCATTTCGGTCGCCGCTTTTCTGAATTCTTCAAGAGAATTAAGCGCATCGGTTTTCCCGGCATCGATCAGCTTTTTTATTATTTCTTTCATGATCGTTCTCCTTATTTAAGATCTGTTTCTATATCTTCATTATATGATACGATACAGATAATAATATGGCAATCATTCCGTATAAACAGTCACAGATCATTTTGATCCAAAGGCAGCACCACCGTTCTTTTTTGTCTGTTTTCAAGATAGAGTTTCAGGACCTTCAGTTCGATATTCTGTGGATAGCTGCGTTCCGAATGTCGTAAGGCATCCGCCGCTTTTTCAGGATCCCCTGTGCTAAGATAAATCTTTGCAAGTCCAAGCCATGGAAGGAAGTCTACGAATGCAGGAAAATGGGGTCTGCAATCCCGAACATCGATCTGCGATCCGCGCGCCATCCGGTAGAATGATTCCGCTTCCTCATAGCGCTTTTGTTCCCTGTACAGATCTCCCAGCTCGCAGTATACCATCTCATTTGATCCAAAGCGCTCCAGGTATTCCTCAAGCCGTTCACAAAGCATCTCTTTTTGCTTGAGGGATTTCATGATCACAAAATAAAATATCATCACATAATCAATATTACTTCGCGTGCCTTCTTTCCACAGTTTTTCGAATGCTGTCCGGGCTTCCTCATATCGTTTCTCGGTTGTCAGTTCTCTGATGTAATAAGCCAGATTGAATGAGTTCATCACGAATCCTTCTTCAAATTTTCGTTCAAAAATACGGATGTTTCTATGCTCCTCGTTTGCCTTCACCTTTCTGTGAAAGACCTGAATATCGGGTCGATACAGCACATTCCATTTCTTTTCGATATGGATCCCCTCATGGATCGGATACTGCCACCTGCCGTTTAAGCTCCTCCTGATCCACCGATCGCGGATCAGCCCGCCACCGGTCATAATATCCTTCTCATCCGGATCATCGATATAATAAAGCATCACCACATCGGTCTCTCCCGGGAAATGCCGTTTTAAGTATTTGAGTTTTTCGATATCCTCTATTTCCAGATCATCATCCGCATCAAGCCACATTATATAGTCACAGGACGCTTTTTCATAAGAATAATTCCTGGCCGCCGCAAAATCGTCGTCCCAGACATAGTCAAAGACTTTTTCGGTATAACGCGCTGCGATCTCTCTTGAACGATCTTTCGATCCTGTATCCACGACGACAATTTCATCGGCAAACTGCTTTACTTTTCTTAATATGCGCTCCAGGACAGGCTCTTCGTCACGGACTATAAAGCAGACGCTCAGACTTACCGTGATAAAAGAATCATAATAACTGCGGTTCAAACAGGCCGTTACACTGTCAGGAAAGGCCTCTAGCAGCATATCATTATATTCGATCGCCTTGCCTGTATCTCCGCTTTCATATGCGCATCTTTGCGCTTTAAGAAGGATCATCCGGTAAAGTGAGGATGCTTTGATTCCGGACATTGCCGGATCTTTGCTTTCCGAAATAAAAAGCTCATAGACTTTTAATGCATCTTCATAGCGTTTCCAGTATAAGAAATTATTCCCTCCAAGGAGACAGGTCCGCAGCAGTTCTTCCAAAGGAGGGGTGTTTTCCAGCGAAACGCGAAGCACTCTTTCCGCTTCCTCTTTTTCGCCTGCAAATACAAGATCCACATAACATTGCATTCCCAGCCAGAAATACTGACGGTATTCATCGTCGTCAATCTTTTTGATATAGTCAGCGTAGATTATGCTTTTTAAGTTTACGGGCCGGTCTTTATCTATCTGTCTGTTATGTCGGATCGTAATATCGGCATACAGAACCGGCTCTTTTACCGGATAACGCTCATGCACCGCACCGATCCATTCCCTGCCATCACCGCGTCTCATGATCATATGAAAAGAAACCGGGACTTTCAGATTGTCAGGAGACAGGTATTCCACACAGACAGAGTTGTATGGCTTACTTGCCGAAGCCAGTTTTTCCTTCAATCCGTTCAGTTTGTCCACAGCCTCATCGTCGATGATATGATCGGCATCCACCCACATCACGTATTCATCCGTTGCATAAGAAAAGGACCGGTTTCTGGCTTCCGAGAAATCTCCGGTCCATACATGATCAAACACTTTATCAGTGTAACGCGCTGCGATCTCTTTTGTCGTATCCTTTGAGCCGGTATCGACAATTATAAGTTCGTCCGAAAAACGGATCACCTGCTTCAGGCAGTCCTCCAGAAGCTTCTCTTCATCCCGAACTATCATGCAAACACTCAACATAACTTATATCATCCCTTAAATACAATATCATCGATACTATCAACCGCGTACTATAAACCACAAACTTTGACAGTCTGGGATCAAACACGAATACAAAAAACCCGCAAACGCCTAAGAACAAGGCATCCGCGGGTTTGAAAGGAGTGGGCGCAACGGGGCTCGAACCCGTGACCTCCCGCGTGTGAGGCGGACGCTCTCCCGGCTGAGCTATACTCCCTGAAAACATATGTATTATACCTAATTCTTCGGATACGGTCAATTGTATCTGCCTGTACTCTGTGGTATCATAAAGCATCCAAAAAACATGATGAGATCGGGGTGATCCCCGAAAAGAGACCGGATCCCATCGTATTCAGGACAAAAATGATATAAGGAGTTTCCAAATGATATATAACAGTACAAGAAATAAAAACCTGAAACTCACCGCAACGGAAGCGATCCTGAAAGGCCTGTCTGATGACGGTGGTCTTTTCGTTCCCGAGACTATCCCGCATCTTAAAAGCTCTATGAAAGAGCTTTCAGAGCTTGGATACAAAGAGCTTGCCTATGAGATAATGAGCCTTTTCCTTGACGACCTTACCGAAGAAGAACTTAAGGGCTGCATTGAAAACGCATACGGAGACAACTTTGATGATCCCGATATCGCGCCGATGAGCTATGCCGACGGATCGTACTATCTTGAGCTTTATCACGGACCGACCATAGCCTTCAAGGATATGGCACTGCAGATACTTCCGCATCTTATGACGGCTTCTGCCGCAAAGAACGGTCTGACCAAGGATATCGTCATCCTTACCGCCACCTCGGGAGACACCGGGAAGGCTGCGATGGCGGGATTTGCCGATGTTCCTCATACAAAGATCATGGTCTTCTTCCCCGACGGAGGAGTTTCCGATGTGCAGAGACTGCAGATGGTCACCCAGAAGGGCGACAATGTCTCAGTTGTCAGTGTTGACGGCAATTTTGACGACTGTCAGACCGGCGTGAAGCAGATCTTTAACGATATGGAATTCAGGGCTTTGGCCGATGCCAAAGACTACCGGTTTTCAAGCGCAAATTCAATCAACATAGGACGCCTTGTCCCACAGATCGTATACTATGCCTATGCTTATTGCAATCTCCTGAAAAACGAAAAGATCTCCGAAAACGATCCGATAAATGTATGTGTCCCTACCGGAAATTTTGGGAATATCCTGGCGGCATATCTTGCCAAAAAGATCGGTGTTCCGATCGACAAGCTGATATGCGCTTCAAACATGAATAATGTACTTACCGACTTTTTCGAAAGCGGAACCTATGACAGGAACAGAAGCTTTCATCTCACGATGAGCCCTTCCATGGATATCCTGATATCAAGCAATCTTGAAAGACTCATCTATTTCATATCGGGCTGCGACGACAAAGCAACCGCCGCTTTCATGGATGAGCTTGCTCAAAAGGGAAGCTACACCATAACCCCGGCCATGAAAGAAGGACTGAAGGATTTCATAGCGGGATGCGCTTCCGAAGAAGAAACCGCCGGCGAGATCAGAAAGGTTTACAACGATACCGGCTATGTGATCGATACCCATACTTCCGTCGCCTCATGTGTAGCCCGCAGGCTAAAGGAAAGCGGCAGTCTTTCGGATATTCCCATGGTCATCGCCTCCACAGCCTCGCCTTATAAATTTGCAAGGAGCATCGTAGGGGCAATAAGAAACGACGGCTCAGATATGTCGAAGGATGACCTTACGATGATAGACGAACTTATGACTCTTACCGACATGCCTGAACCGAACGCAATAAAAGAAATCCGCCATGCCGATATCCGACATGACGGTCATATTTCCGTTGATGAAATGAAAGCTGCGGTACAGGGATTTCTTAACTGAGAACATTCATAACCGAGAAGAAAATTTTTAATTGAGCTCAGTCGTTCCCCTTCTCCCGAAGTACCCTGTCAATGATGGTCGTGATCTGCTCGAGAGTGGCCGGTTTCTGGAGAAAATCTCTGGCCCCGGCTTTAACGGCTTCTCTGATATGCATCTGGGTGCCCACGGAGGAAACCATGATCGCTACCGCGTCACGGTCAAATTCCATAACCTCCTTAAGCGCTGTTATGCCATCCTTCACCGGCATTACAACATCAAGAAAGATTATATCCGGATGCTCTGCTTTATAGGTATCAACTGCCGACTGGCCGTCAGCCACCTGAAGGATGTTTTCTATGGCACATTTTTTCAGATTACTCGCAAGGTTCTTTCGTGCAAGTACCGAATCATCACATACAAGAATTTTTAAATCTTTCGCTTTCATGAATTATATCATATACTATGTGATGAGTTTTTTCAATTACGATTTAACCTGAACACGCAGATCAAAATGGAAGATCCGGATGGAACGGCTAAACGCTCCGATCCCGCGATCCCGCATAAAACCTTAAAGGAACGGTGCTCATATGGATAATATGGATGTTATAATGAATGCTCTCATAATCTTTTCGGGCTGCTATTTGATCTACTCCGCAGTCATCATGAAGACCAGAGGCGAGGTCGCATCAAGCTTTATAAGCCGCAACATCGACTGGGAACGGGTCCCCGAAGATAATAAAAAAGCCTTTATACGTGTAATGGCACCTGCCAATCTGGTTATGGGGATCATAATGATAATCTCCGGCTGCATATTTGCTTTCGGGGATCGTTTCGGGCTCGGAACAATCAACGTAAGCTTAATGATAGCCGTAGCCCTCTTGATATGCGTGGGCTACGGCTCCCTGTTAATGCATTTCCAGAATAAATACCTAAGATGATATTTCAGTCTGAATGATACTTCGGTCCTAATAAAATCTCATTCCCTGTCTTCCATCCGGATATAATCCCTTACAGGCTGGGCGCTCTTGAAGGCCGGACGGATTATCTTTCCGTTATTGGAAAGCTCTTCTATCCTGTGCGCGCTCCATCCCGATATCCTGGCGCAGGCAAAGATCGGGGTATACAGCTCGATCGGAAGGTCCAGCATATTGTAAACAAATCCCGAATAAAAGTCGACATTTGCGCAAACACCTTTATAGATTGGTCTTCTCTTTGCGATCTCCTTTGGAGCGAGTTTCTCAACCATATCATACAGGGCAAATTCGGCATCAAGGCCTTTTTCTCGCGCAAGCCTTTCCACAAACGACTTGAAGATCACCTCTCTGGGATCGGAAAGCGAATAGACGGCGTGTCCGAGACCATAGATCAGCCCTTTGTTGTCAAAAGCTTTTTTATCCAGAATATCGGAAAGATATTTCCTGACCTCATCTTCATCCTTCCAGTCCCTTATCTTCTCTTTCATGTCATCAAACATCTTTACGACTTTGACATTTGCGCCGCCGTGTCTCGGTCCTTTAAGCGACCCCAGTGAAGCCGCGACCGAAGAATAAGTATCGGTACCGGTCGACGTGACCACATGCGTTGTAAAGGTAGAATTATTTCCGCCGCCGTGGTCAGCATGTAGGACCAGGGCAATATCAAGAACCTTTGCTTCAAGCTCCGTATATTTACTGTCGGGTCTTAAGATATACAAAAGATTTTCGGCAAGCGAAAGGTCGCTCTCCGGCATATGGATATACAAGCTCTCATTTTTCTGATAATGCGCATAAGCCTGATAGGAATAAACCGAAAGCATCGGAAACAGCGAGATCAGCTGGAGACTCTGTCTTAAAACATTCGGGATCGATATGTCCTCCGCAGCATTATCATACGAATAAAGAGTCAGCACCGACCTTGCAAGCGTGTTCATCATATTTGAGCTTGGCGCCTTCATTACGACATCACGTACAAAGTTCTTGGGCAAAGCCCTGTACCGGGAAAGCATTTTCCTGAAGTCTGCAAGCTCCTTGCGATTGGGAAGCTTATCAAAAAGAAGCAGATAGGTTATCTCCTCAAATCCAAAATCATTGCGCATGCTTATCCCGCGCACCAGGTCCTCTACGTTATATCCCCTGTAATAAAGCGTACCCTCGACAGGAACACTTTTGCCGTCAATGATATCTACGGCATGCACATCTGATATATGCGTAAGACCGGCAAG
>JAILQK010000006.1 GCA_024699045.1 Lachnospiraceae bacterium
GCAGGCGTATGCCGCCGGGCTTGAGCCATGCATCGAGATGAATCCGATATTGCTTAAGCCTACCGGCGATACCGGATCCCAGGTGATCGTAAACGGGAAACCCATCGGTAATATGAGCGCCGTTGATTATTTCAAATATAAAAAGACCTTGATCCCCGATATACAAAAAGCCTTTGATAAACTCGCTCTGGAATACGATCCGCTTATCGTGGAGGGAGCGGGGAGTCCCGCCGAGATCAATCTGAAGACCGACGATATCGTGAACATGGGACTTGCAAAAATGATCGATGCCCCGGTACTGCTGGTCGGCGATATAGATAAAGGCGGGGTCTTCGCCCAGCTCTTCGGGACCGTCATGCTCCTTCCCGAGGATGAACGCTCGCTTATCAAGGGCTTCATCATCAACAAATTCCGCGGAGATCCTTCTCTTCTTGACAGCGGCATAAGCAGGATTGAAGAGCTGACCGGCATTCCCGTGCTGGGTGTCGTGCCATATATCCATGACCTTGGGCTGGAAGATGAAGACAGTCTGACGGCGCGTTTTGACCGCAGGCCGGATGCGTCAGCCAAATTAATAATCGGTGTGATAAAACTCCCCAGGATATCCAATTTCAGCGATCTCGATCCCTTTGAGCAAAATCCCGATGTATCGGTGGTCTACTCTACGGATCCAAAAGTTTTGGAAAAGGCCGATATGATCGTGATCCCCGGATCCAAAAACACGATAGCGGACCTGCGTTTTTTGCATGAAAAAGGTCTCGCCGGACTGCTTCAAAAGGAACAGGGGCTTATCCCTGTCTTCGGGATCTGCGGAGGGTATCAGATGCTGGGCCGTACCGTCAGCGATCCTCAGGGTCTCGAAGGCGGAGGTTCCGTGGACGGTCTGGGACTCCTCCCCATCGAAACCGTATTGCAAAAAGAAAAGATCCAAAGACAGGTCAGCGGTAAGATAGACACCCCGGTTCCCGGGATCTTCTCAGAGCTCTCCGGCAAAACCTGTAAAGGCTACGAGATCCATATGGGCCGTACGGTCAGTCCGGACGATCCTGAGTCTCCCCCGAAGCCTCCCCGGATGATCACCGGATCCGCTGCAAATGTATACGGAACCTATGTACATGGATTCTTTGACAGCCCCGGGATCACCGGTACCGTCTTAAATGCTCTCGCAAAAAAGAAAGGTGTCAGGATCGACACCTCTTCCCAGACTGACCAGCGCTCCTTCCGGAACAGCCGGTATGATCTTCTTTCGGATACTATACGGAAGGCTGTATGTATTGATCGTTTATATGACGTTCTCTGTGATTCATCGACTTTACAAGATTGATGAAATCCGACTCGGGTACCGGCTTTGAAAAATAGAAGCCCTGAATAAAATCAACCCCCATGCGTTCCATCGCCTCAAGCTGCTCCTTAGTCTCCACACCCTCGGCAACCGTTTGCGCGCCGATCTGACGTACCATATCGACGGAACTGCTCAGCAGGGTACCTGCATTTGTCCTCTCCTGCTCCGTTTCCATTACAAACGGCGCCTGGATGATTGATTTATCCAGCTTTATGATATCAAAAGGCATCATGATGATACGGGACAGAGAAGAATATCCCGTTCCGAAATCATCCAGGGAAAAATGAAATCCGAGTCCCGACAGTCTTTTTGCGTTTGATTCCACAACCCCGGTAAAGGTATCATCGGAGGTCTCCGTGATCTCGATATTGATCTGCGAGGGATGGATATGATAGCTGTCAACCATCTTGGCCAGCTTTCCTGTTATATCATCCTGCAGCATGTCCGAAACCGACAGGTTGATCTCTATAAATCTGATCCCGATATCATGCAGGTTCCTGGTTGATACCATTTTACATACCTGCCGGATCACAAAATCGTCGATCTCAACGATCGATCCGTTATTCTCCGCAATGGTTATGAAAAGATCGGGCGGGATAAACTTATCCCCGTCATGAAGTCTCAGCAGAGCCTCGGCAGACACAAATCTCTTTTCCTTCAGAGAATAGATCGGCTGGTAATAAACCTCCAGGTTGCCATCGTTCAGCGCGTTTCGCACCTTTTCGTCAACCTCGCGCATGTATTCCTCAGTGGTAAGATCCAGCTCACTCACATCGATGACCGATTTCCCGGTTTCCCTGCTGCTTTTTATTATCATGTGCAAAAGATCGGTAAATGCCGCTCCATCCTGCGCCATCTCCGGGAGATCGATCCGGCACGTTGAAAAAGGGATCTCCATCTCATAGGCATCGTTTCCGAAAGTCGATTCAAATCTCCGCAGCAGTGAGCTGTGTATCCTGTCAGCTTCATTCCTGTCTCCCTTTTCGGGAAGAAACACATATATCCCCTGCCTGATCTTGTACACTGCCGCCCCGTCAGCTATCCTTTTTAACTCGCTTATTACTGCATGTCTCAGCTTAAGTTCATTTACTTCGCCGAGAAGTCTGAGAAAGCTCTCGGTACTCTGTATGATCAGCAGCTCCATGCTTATGGTCCCGCCATGTCTTTTCAGATAATAATATCTTCTAAGCATCTCATCCTTAAACGATTCCAGCCCCAGAAGCCCCGTATCCTCATCAAACTGAACCTCCGGATCGCTGAGATTAAAGAAAGCCTCCGCCAGAAGAAGCGCGATCGCAAACCTCTGGATCGTAATGTCCGGATACAGCATCTCGACGACCGTCGCCGCTATCACCACTATCATCATGAGCCACAGCATTACCATTCTCTCGATGGTGGTGTTTTTCTTATATACATACAATATATTTATCCCTACGAGAAAAAGGATAAGATCACAGCAGTATGCCGCGGTCCGGAATCCCGAAAACAGGCCGAATGACGCGAGGATGATAAATATCACATCCATCGCAAACGGGAGCCCTACAAATACCAACTGTTTCCAGATGCCTATATTATAGGCCCGGTCACGATACAAAAAGAGTATGAGCAGGGAGATACTGACCGCGGTCAGTGCCCACGAGCTTACATAGAACGGGACCATTATGCTGCTCTGATGAAACGGCTGCAGATAATAAATGATGCTGAGTAAGGAAGAAAGAGTCCCGCAAAGAAGCGCCGAAAAAAACACCGTGTTTTCTTCGACCCGGTGAAGGCTCTGAAGAAAGAACGCGTACATAAGACATAACAGCACAAGTAAGGTCGAAATATCATAATAATAGCCCGATACCATTGTTCTCCCTCCTTTCCTTCATAAATCTGACCAGATCGGCTCCCGACAGATATCTGGAAAGCGCAAAGCCCTGCAGCTTATCGACTCCTACGCTGACAGCATAGGATTCAAGCTCACTGCTGTCGATCCCATAAGCCTTTATCCCGATCGAAAGTCCTTTCATCATGTCAACCGCACATTTTACAAGTGTATCCGCCTTCGGTGAAACCGGTGCCGAAGAGAGAAGATCCCGGTTTAGCGCAACCTCCCTCAGTCTCATCTTGATGAGCATCTCCGCATCGGTATATCCGTTGCCGTAATCGGTAAGCATGAAAGAAAAGCCTGCTTTATGCAGTGCGCGAATGTTTTCCTCCAACGCATAATTATAGTGGATCATGGTATTCTCACTTATCTCAAAAGTCACAAAGCCCGGATCCACTTCAAGCTCCAGCGCTGTCTCAAGGACCCATGATGCCGCGCTCCTCATCAGAAGAAAAGCGTTGGGCACCGGGATCGCATATTCGTTTATATCGGTTCCCGTAAGACCGCAGTCATGTATATACTCAAAGCATACTCTCAGGATGTACTTGATTATCGGAACCGCCGTTCCGTTGTCCTCAGCTATTGGGAAATACTCTCCCGCTGTGATCATCCCGAACTCGGGACTTTCTATCATTGGCTTGAGCTCTACCGAATCAAATCTCCCGGTCCCTGCGGATTTCACGGGCTGATACTTAAAATTAAAGCTTTCGGCGCTTATCGCGGTATGCAGGAGCCGGTCTATACTCCTTCTGCGCCTGTCCTGATCAAGGTCAAGGCTTGATGCCTGTATCACATGCTTCATGCGGTGTCTGTCCTTGTCGGCAAAAAGCGTGATCAGCTGTTTCAGCTCCTCGGTATCCTTGACATCATCGGGCCAGCTCACATACATCGAACAGTCAAAAAGCATTATGTCATATCTGTCAGTCCGAAACGGCGCAGCAAATCTCTGTCTTACGGCATCCATTATCTGCATGTGCGTAAGTCTGGCGTCCTCCCTTATAAGGATCACAAAAAGATCCCTATCCAGTCTGTACGCGACTGCGCTCTTTGAAAGCTTTTCAAAAAAAGCCGCCGCCTGTGTCAGCAGATTGGAAGTTGAGTCCATTCCGATACTGTTGTCGAGAAAATTGACATTATCCAGAGATATGACCACCATTCTCGAGTTTCTGCGGCGTCGTATCCTTATCGCGATATTAACGTAAAATGCATAATCGTTCTGAAGACCGGTCACCGAATCTATATAATCTCCGGGGCGTTCGATCGTGATATAGAGCACCAGCATGGTGACCGCGCTGAAAAAGCTCTCCACCACCATATCGCTTGAGAGAAACTGCATCACCACTCCCACACCGTCAAAGAAGACAAAAGAAAGCAGAGATATAAAGACCGAGAGCCTTATATTTGCCCTGTAAAGCATAATATAGTTCAGCGAAACAAAGGAATACCATACCGCCACAAGATAGAATATCCACATATATTCACCGCGATAATATCTCCCCGCTCTGAAATAAAACAGACCGTTGTTTATCGGAGTGAGCACGAGCACGGTGTAAGCCACTATCAGAGGGCCGTAGGAAAGGATCGTATCAGAAAATCTGTTGGAATCGATATTCAGAACCGCCTTGACATACAGGAAGAACAGCATCGGACAGGCGATATGAAACAACATATAGGCAAACGTAGACAGATACATTATCCCGGGGTCGGTAAATGTATTCGAATACCCCAGATATACGCCGTTCTGTCCCACACTTGCTATGAGCGAACTGAAAGAAGCCAGCGTCACTGACCCCAGCAGGCAGAGAAAGATCTTATTCTGATGCAGTCTGATGCTCTTGTGCACGATTATCGTTAAGAGGATCAAAACACACAGTACACAGGCATCGATATCAAAATGTATTATCTTCAAAAGGCACGATCTCCTGCTATGTATTTAAATACATACATCATATAATGATACCATAAAGCAGGATTTAATAACAGCCTTTTTTATTCTTTGAGCTGTCTTGGGACTGCCTTTCCGTTC
Organism: Lachnospiraceae bacterium; assembly: GCA_024699045.1. Lineage (GTDB taxonomy): Bacteria > Bacillota > Clostridia > Lachnospirales > Lachnospiraceae > NK4A144. The sequence goes on from JAILQK010000006.1 coordinate 5,239, forward strand.
TTTATTTCAAATATCTCATCACAGTTTTTGATCGTGGAGAGCCTGTGTGCAATGATAATAAGTGTTTTTGAACCGCTGAGCGCGTCTATGGCGTCCATTACCGCGCTTTCGGTATCATTGTCAAGAGCCGATGTCGCCTCATCAAGTATCATGATCTCCGGATTTCTGAGCATCGCTCTGGCCACGCCGATACGCTGCCTCTGTCCCCCCGAAAGCTGCACTCCTCCCGGACCTACACTGCTCAAAAGCCCGTCCGGAAGCTTTCTGACAAAATCCCCCGCCTGCGCGGAATCAAGCGCCGCCCATATCTCATCATCCGTTACCTCATCGGATCTCATCCCGAAAGCGACGTTCTCCCTGATGGTCCCGTCAAGGATATATATATCCTGAGGGATATAACCTATGATCTCATGCCAGCCGCGCAGATTTCCATACACATCCTCTCCGTCCGCACAGACATGTCCGGAAACCGGGGGAAGCAGACCTATTATGATATCCGCAAGCGTCGTTTTTCCCGAACCGGTCGTTCCGATAAAAGCCACGGAGCTGTTCTTTTTTATGTCGATGGAGATATCGTCTATGACCTTCGCATCCTCCCTCCCGGGATAATAAAAGCTGACATTCTTTAAGCGTATGGCCGTATCGAAGCTCATGCGCTCTCTGACTGTATCTCCCGATGCCTTTTTAGCTGAAAGAACGGTAGTTCCGTCCCCTTCCATCGCCAGGATGTCATCATACAAAGCCTCGACAGACGCCTTATTGTAAAGGATCACTCCGACATTTGAAGAGATGCGGTTAAAAGACGGAAGCATCCGGATCGTCGCCACCGCAAATACCGATATCGTAGGAATAAAGCCTATAATATTTCCTCCCAGATATATCCTTAAAGAGATAAACGCGAGCAGTCCGCATACCATGACCGTTTCCATGATAGGTCTGGGTGAGATCTGCATTATCATCTGCTTGCCCATGGCCGACACCCGTTCCCTGTATGCCTTGTCGTAGCTTTCAAAAAAGAACCGTTCCCTGTCGGAAGCCTTGATCTCCTTTATCCCCTCAAAAGCATGGATAATGCTCTGATTGATCTTTACCGTGGCATCTCTGCTCCTCCCTCCCAGGACGACCAGTTTTTTCCGGAACACGTTAAACACAAGAAATACAGAGACAAGCATGAGCGCCATGACCATAAGAGTCGTATAGACATCCTGTACCATAAGAAACGCAAACAGGAAGATACAGGTGACCGATTCGGAAAAAAGCTGGGTAAGATTAAGGACCAGCGCAAAGAAATTCTCTACATCCTCACGAAGATTCCGGTGGAGCTCTCCCACTCCGTGCCTTGTATGAAAAAGATAGCTTTCATTCATGTATCCTTCCATAAGGCGCCCCGATATGATCCGCTGATTGTCGTACGCATACCGGTATTGCATCCTGTACATGAATATGATGTAGGAGTTTTTGATAAGATAGACGATTATCATGCCCGCTGCCAGCACGGGGATCAGCTCTCGCGCGCTTTTTGCGCCCGTGATCTCCGCCAGCTTTGCATAGATCCCCTCTCCTATAAGCCCGGGATCGGTCACCAGACTCACGAGCGGCAGGATGGCGGACACTCCAACCATCTCCAGGAAGGAACCCACGGTTATGACAAAGAGCAGCAGGACGAGTCCCGTCTTCTGCCGTCTGTCCAGGATCCTTCCGGCATGTTTTAGCAGATAGTTTATCAAACTTATTCTACGGTCACGGATTTTGCAAGATTACGCGGCTTATCGACATCAAGTCCCTTTGCCACGCTGATATAATACCCCAAAAGCTGAAGCGGGATCACCGCGAGCGAAGCCGCAAAAAGATCCTCGATCTTGGGGACGTATACCGCAAAATCGACCGTATCCTCAATCTCATAATGACCGTAAGTGGTAAGTCCCATCAGAAAAGCCCCACGGGCTTTGCACTCGACCATATTGCTGATGGTCTTTTCATAAAGATCATTCTGGGTAAGCACGCCTATGACAAGTATCCCGTCCTCTATAAGGCTTATGGTCCCGTGTTTGAGTTCTCCCGCTGCATATGCCTCCGAGTGGATATAGGAGATCTCCTTCATCTTGAGGCTTCCCTCTAAAGAGGCCGCATAGTCAATCCCCCTCCCGACAAAGAACACGTCCTTGGCATTTGCGTATTTCGCGGCAAACCACTGAAGCCTCTCCTTATCGTTCAGGATCTTTTCGATCTTTTCGGGGATACTCTTAAGCTCCGATATGTATCTTGCATACTGCTCATCTTCGATCAGGCTCCTGACATATCCGAAATGAACCGCAAGCGCGTAGCATACCACAAGCTGCGTGCTGTATGCTTTCGTGGTCGCGACCGCGATCTCTGGGCCTGCCAGGGTATAGATCACATGATCCGCCTCCCTTGCGATGGACGACCCCACCACATTGACGACGGCAAGCGTCACTGCACCGCGTTTCTTCGCCTCTCTTAATGCCGCAAGCGAATCCGCTGTTTCTCCCGACTGTGATATGACCATCACGAGATCGTTTTCCTCAAGGCGGGGATTTCTGTAACGGAATTCGGAGGCCAGCTCGACGCGCACGGGGATCCCCGTAAGCTCCTCGAATACATACTGAGCCGCCATTCCCACATGCCATGCCGAGCCGCAGGCAATGATAAATATCCTGCGGATATCCGTTATATCATCATCATAGATCCCGTTCTCGGAAAAATCGATCCTGCCGTCCTTTATCAGAGATTTGAGCGTATCCTCGACCGCTCTGGGCTGCTCATGAATCTCCTTCATCATGAAATGCTCATAGCCGCCCTTCTCGGCCGCTTCCGCATCCCAGTCTATCTCAACCTGCTCCTTCTGGATCTCATCCCCGTCAAGATTGTAGAAATGAACCTCTCCGGCCTTAAGGCACGCCATTTCCTGATTGCCGATATAATAAACCTTGCGGGTATATTTAAGGATCGCCGGCACATCCGATGCCACATAGCACGCGTCCCCGGTCACCCCTATCACCATGGGAGAATCCTTGCGGGCCACCCAGATCTCATCGGGATGCTCCCTGAACATAAGAGCAAGCGCATATGATCCGCGCACACGGACCATCGTCTTTGCGATCGCATCGATCGGTCCGATGCTGTACTTGTTGTAATAATAATCAACGAGTTTGACCGCTACCTCGGTGTCGGTCTGAGAATAAAAAGAATACTCATGCCTCAGAAGCTTCTCTCTGAGCTCCTGATAATTCTCGATTATACCGTTATGCACTCCCGCAACGTTTGCATCCTCGACCGATACTCCGTGATCTGCCTTTCCGGAGGAAATATGCGGGTGGGCATTGACCTCGGAAGGTTCGCCGTGAGTTGCCCATCTGGTATGTCCTATCCCTACGGTACCCCGAAGCGAGGCTCCGTCATTTGTCTTCTCTGCGAGGACCTTGAGCCTTCCCTTGGCTTTTACGACCGTTACCCTGCCGTCATCATCCCTTACTGCAAGTCCGGCCGAATCATATCCTCTGTATTCCAGCTTTGCAAGTCCGTCAAGGATGATCGGCGCCGCCTGCTCATGACCTACGTATCCTACTATCCCGCACATATCTCTTTCCTTTCCTGTATCCCAGATATCTGCCCGCGCACTGGGCAATAAATTCAGGTATCAGATACCAGTATCCGTTCTTCAATAGATAGCCCGTGCACCCTTTTACAAGCTTTTTCCCCTCTCCGACGGAAGAGACGCTTCCGAACACTTCAGGGTGCTCCGCCTGCGAACGCCCCAGGTCTATATTTCTCCTGTACTGCTGTATCGGAGAATAATCATGACTGTGATAGACCCCGGCCTTCGCCGCATAATATATACTGTATCCCGCTTCAACCGCGGCATGGGCATATATCATGTCCTCATTAAATATCGTATGCTCTATGTGTCCCCCCAGAGCATCGTAAATATCACGTCTGTAGCATGCGCATACATCAGAGCAAAAATAGGTCTTGATCCCAAGCTCTCCGATATCCGCCTTTGTTTTTTTCCGGTCCGCTTCCGGATAATTAAAGCTCCTGTTATATCTTTCTATGGGAGATGCATCCTCCCTCGGAAGCTGCCTTGCATAAGATACCGCGACACTGCTGTCATCTGCAAACGGTCTGAGCAGCTCTTCTATAAGCCGGTCATCGACCGGTAAAGCATCCATCGTCATATATATGAGAAAAGCGGCATTTGAATAACCTGCCGCGACTTTCCTCGTTCCACCGTGGTCAAAATCCTCTTTTGCGCAGTGGTATATGTCTATATTATCATATCTTCCGATCCTGTCATCTCTGCTCATCAGGTCATCAAGATATTTCTTCTCGGTATTCATTAAAATGATCCGTCGGGGCAGTACCGTCTGCTTCTCAAGCTTTTCTATTATATCACATAAGCCCTCATCCGGTCTGTATGTGAGAATGACTACATCTGCCTCTCCGGTCACAGTCCGCTCGCTACCCTGTCACTCTGGATCTTTTCGGAAATGGTCTGCACATTGGTGGTAGGCGAATATGACGAAGGCCCGAACAGGAAGGTGTGCATCTCCTCTACATTCGATACCAGGGTATCCGGGACGACCATCGACTGCTTGCCTATATTGCCGGTGACATTCACAAAAGGGAATCCCTTTGTATCCGCTATCGTATAGCTTCCTACTCTTGACGCATAGCCGGCAAACTCCGCCGCGGTAAAGCTCGTGGTGATCTGCGGCAGAACGTCGTCCAGTATACTGTTGAGCTGCGAAAGAGAAGCTCCTTTAGCCTTCTGGACTATCTGGTTTATGACTTCCCGCTGCCTCTCCGTCCTTCGGAAATCAGATCCCGCGGTATATCTTATCCGGCAATAGGCGGTAGCCTGCAGCCCGTTCAAAGTCTGAAGACCCGGCTCCGTGACCGCCGTGAAGTTACGGGGGTTCTTGATCTTTCCTTCATTGGGTCCGCCAAGGTCCATTACTATACTGAACTGATAATCATTGATATACTGAACCTCTTCCGGCTGGACATTTATCTCGACTCCGCCGAGATCATCGATGATATCCTCCAGCGCATCAAAGTCCACGGTTATAAAATCATCGACATTCATGTCAAGATTCATGTTGAGCATCCTTATCGCCTGCTCCGGACCGCCCTTCGAATAAGCTGCGTTGGCCTTTGTGTAGTTGGGATCTTCCATGCTGTCTATATTTAGATATGTATCCCTGTAGACGGAACACATCTTTACCTCATTTGTCTCATTGTTTATAGAAGCGATGATTATGGTGTCGGAACGGGTCCCCCCCGCATCAACGCCGAAAAGCGCGACGTTCTTGTAACCCTTCATCGCCCATTCATCACTTCCGCCGCTGTCTTCCGCCTCGGTCTCGTTCAGGGCAGCCTTGAGCTCATCATTTATAAAGATCTGACTCTCCGTAAGCTCGGTCTTGTTGACCTTGTCCCACTTCAGCACTACAAACAGCGCTGCGATAAGCACGATGAAAATGACCAGCTCAATGATGAACAGCAGGATACGGTTTTTCTTACGGGGTTTGTCCCCCTTTCCGGATCCTTTCCTGTCATTCTTTCCGGCCTTCCCGGATTTTTTATTTTTCCCTGACTTTGAAGCTTTACCTGAAGCGGCCTTAGATGCTTTTTTGCTCTTTTTTGCCGTTCCCGCTTTATTTTTGCGGGTCTTTTCGCGTGTATTTCTGCCGGACGGCCCTACATCGGGTCCGTCGTAATAATCATCCTCATAGTACTCGTCATCATCGTAGTACTCGTCTTCATCATCATACTCATCGTCATCGTAGTACTCATCTTCGTCTTCGTAGTACTCGTCATCGTAGTACTCGTCGTCGTCCTCATAATCTTCTTCGTAATACTCGTCGTCTTCGTAGTACTCGTCATCGTCCGCACCGGTATTCCCGCCAAGCGCGCTCAGCACACGTTCATCATCCTCGCTGAACCTCGGCTTATCCGTGCTGTTAAGCTCCTTAAAGCCGTCGTAATCATTATATTTATCTATACCAAGCTTTCTTTTATCCGGTCTGTCGCTGGTCGCCATATTCCCGTCCCTGAATATTGTTACGTTTTTGTTAAATCAATTAAGTATAGCTTAATTGGTTTATACAGTCAAACTTTATGTTTACGTTTTACGGAAACAAGTCAGAGAGAAGTTATATGTTTAATGGATGCTCCCCGGCTCTCGGGATGCAAATATGCTTTGCTCGGTCAGAGCCAACGCTCATCCGAGCTAAGTGTCACGCATTACTATGTTTCGTACGAAAATGTCGATAAATCTCCATTTTCTACTCAACAAGTAATTGCGGACACTGGATCTCGTCTGAGCTAAATGCGGCTCTCAAATTCCCTCGCAAAGCATATTTCACCCTCGAGCCATAGACTAAATAAAAACTGTGATTTTACACGCAGGATAGGGAAATGGCGCAAACTAAAAACCGCCCGGACCATACGATCCGGGCTTTTGTATCGATAAGCTGTCGTATCAGGTTCTGTTTCTGAGAGACAATACCTGATCCCAGTCTACTTTCAGCAGATTGTAACGTCTCTTGCTTCCGTCAGCCATAGGGATCCCGTCCATTGCAGCCTGCCTTGCAGCGCTTTCTGAAGTGTAACCCGCGACTCTCTCTCCGGTTGTATCATCAAGTAC
>JAILQK010000002.1 GCA_024699045.1 Lachnospiraceae bacterium
TTTCTTATGGGAATACTCCTTCTGATGCAGAGCCTTTTTGAAATGCAGGTGCTCCCGGGGTTCATCATGGCTGCGGCTTTGGGCTCCATAACACTGACGATAACCTTTTCCAGCTTTATCAATGCCAGGAGCACCGAGAGGCGGACCATCAATCAGCTGAACCAGATCATCGCAAAACAGAATACCGTAAAGATCAAATACGTTAACATCCAGAATCTCCTTACTTATGAATATGAGAAATATCATATCCATTCCTCCGACGAGCTTGATTATTACTGGAAACTGTATCAGGACGAGCGGGATGAAAGGGCAAAGATCCACCGGATGAGTTCGGATCTGGATGCGGCGGAGGAGAGGTACAGGACCGAGCTTATGAAGACAAACGTGAATTATCCTACGCTCTGGCTTCACCAGGCTGAGGCTGTCGCAGACCGGAGGGAGATGGTGGAACTTAGGCACGAGCTTGTGGCAAGGCGGCAGGGCCTTAGAAAGAGGATCACATATAATACCGAAAACCGGGAGACCGCAATGAAAGAGATCCATGAGCTTGTGACAAAGTATCCCAACTATGCACAGGAGATCATTGACATAGTGGGTTCGTACGAATGACAGATAAACGCGCATAAAGGATTCGCCGGTAATTTTGGGGAAGACCGGCCTGCTTTACGAAAGGAGTTTATGATATGGAGGATACCTCAAGGTATATCAGTCCGCTGTCGGAAAGATACGCATCTGCGCAGATGCAGCATATTTTTTCCGAGGACATGAAGTTTTCCACATGGAGAAGGCTTTGGATCGCACTGGCCGAGTCGGAGAAAGAGCTTGGGCTCAATATAACCGATGAGCAGATCGCGGAGATGAAAGCGCATGTGGAGGATATCAATTATGAGGATGCGCGCAAAAGAGAAAAGGAAGTAAGACATGACGTGATGAGTCATGTATATGCATACGGACTTCAATGTCCGAAGGCTGCCGGCATCATCCATCTGGGAGCGACCTCCTGTTATGTCGGGGATAACACGGACATCATCATAATGAACGAAGCGCTGTTGCTTATCAGGAAAAAGCTTGTGAACGTGATAGACAAGCTTGCCGGATTCGCTGAAAAGTACAAGGCTCTTCCGACACTCGGATTTACCCATTTCCAGCCTGCCCAGCCGACTACGGTGGGGAAAAGGGCGACACTCTGGCTCCATGAATTTCTCATGGATCTCGAGGATCTTGATTATGTGCGGGGCTCGCTCAGGCTTCTCGGATCGAAGGGGACTACGGGAACGCAGGCGTCTTTCCTTGAGCTCTTTAACGGAGACCAGGAAAAGGTCGACCGGCTGGATCCTATGATCGCGCTCAAGATGGGATTTCCTTCATGTTATCCGGTCTCGGGACAGACTTACTCAAGAAAGGTCGATTCCAGAGTGCTGAACGTTCTCGCCGGCATAGCGGCATCTTCGCACAAGATGTCAAACGATATAAGGCTGCTCCAGCATCTGAAGGAGGTTGAGGAGCCCTTCGAGAAATCCCAGATAGGTTCTTCGGCTATGGCATATAAACGCAATCCGATGAGATCCGAGCGTATTGCTTCGCTGTCAAGGTATGTGATGTCCGACACGATGAATGCATGGATAACCTCCTCGGTCCAGTGGTTCGAAAGAACCCTGGATGATTCGGCCAACAAACGGCTTTCCGTGCCCGAGGCCTTTCTGGCGGTGGACGGGATCCTTACTCTGGACATGAACGTAACGGACGGTCTTGTGGTACATGAGAAGGTCATCAGGAAGCACCTTATGGCGGAGCTTCCTTTCATGGCGACGGAGAATATAATGATGGACTGCGTCAATAAGGGAGGCAACCGTCAGGAACTGCACGAGCGGATCAGGGTCCTCTCCATGGAAGCCGGAAAGCATGTAAAGGAAGAGGGAAAAGAGAATGACCTGCTGGAACTCATAGCGGCGGATCCGGTGTTCGGGGTTACCCTGGAGGAGCTTAAGGCAGGGATGGATCCTTCAGGATATACGGGAGCGGCTTCCCATCAGGTGGATCGTTTCCTGAAGGAATTCGTGAAGCCGGTGCTTGATGATAACAGGAGTCTTATTGGAGTTGAAGCGGAGGTAAATGTATAAATGATCAAAGCAATAGTAGGGGCCAACTGGGGCGATGAAGGCAAAGGCAAGATCACGGATGTGCTCTCGGAAGGCGCGGATATCGTCGCCAGATTTCAGGGTGGCGCGAATGCCGGACATACGATAAAAAACAAATACGGAAAATTTGCCCTGCACACCTGTCCTTCGGGAGTATTTAACGAGAACGTGACTAATGTCATTGGCTCCGGAGTGGCGCTCGATGTAATGAAGCTCAAGGCGGAAGTGGATGATATAGTTGCAAAGGGGGTTCCCAGACCGAAGATCCTGATCTCCGACCGGGTACAGATCCTGATGCCCTACCATGTGCTCTTTGATGTGTGTGAGGAGGAGAGGCTTTCGGGGAAGGCATTCGGATCGACCAAGAGCGGTATAGCCCCGTTTTATTCCGATAAATATGCGAAAAAGGGAATACAGGCCTGCGATCTTTTTGACGAGGCGTATCTTAAGGAACATCTGGAGGATATATGCACGCTTAAAAATGTGCTTCT
>JAILQK010000019.1 GCA_024699045.1 Lachnospiraceae bacterium
AGGTGAGATATGTCGATAACGAAAGGGGAGAGCTTTTTGATCTTTGTGCAATGAGCGCGTGCAGACACAACATCATAGCCAACAGCACGTTCTCGGCATGGGCGGCATGGCTTAACGAAAATGAGGGGAAGATCATAGTGTATCCCGATAAGCGGCATGGCTGGACCATCGAGCCGAAGGGAGGGAGCTTTTGGCCTGATGACTGGGTCGCGTTGTAGTTTTTATTTATCAAAGGTATCATTGAGTGTGACAGTATCATACAGCAGCAAAGGATAATGAGGGGGAGATCTGAATATATGAGCCTTGATGCACTTTTGGGAGTGACCATACCGTTTATAGGCACGTCGGCGGGAGCTGCCTGCGTGCTCTTCATGAAAAAGGATCTTGGGACCAAGGTTCAGAAAGCTCTCACGGGGTTTGCGAGCGGGGTAATGGTCGCAGCCTCCATATGGAGCCTTCTGGTCCCGGCCATGGAACAGAGCGAGGGAATGGGGAACCTTTCGTTTATCCCTGCGCTGACGGGCTTCTGGCTGGGAATAGCCTTCCTGCTCCTGCTGGATTTTTGTATCCCTCACCTGCATCTGAATTCCGAGGAGGCAGAGGGACCTGCCACGCACCTTTCAAAGACAACGATGATGCTTCTCGCGGTAACGCTCCATAACATTCCGGAGGGGATGGCGGTCGGTGTGGTCTATGCCGGATATCTTTCGGGGTCTTCCGAGATCACATTGGGCGGAGCGCTTGCGCTTGCGCTTGGAATAGCGATACAGAATTTTCCGGAGGGAGCGATAGTATCGATGCCTCTCAGAGCGGAAGGAGAGAGCAAAGGAAAGGCTTTTTTAGGCGGAGTGCTCTCGGGAGCGGTCGAGCCTATAGCGGCGATCCTGACTATAATGGCGGCGGGCCTGATCATACCGGCAATGCCGTATCTTTTGAGCTTTGCCGCAGGAGCCATGATGTATGTCGTGGTGGAGGAGCTGATCCCCGAGATGTCAGCAGGCGAGCACTCGAATATAGGGGTCGTTATGTTCGCCTTCGGTTTCACTCTGATGATGGCCCTTGATGTAGCGCTGGGTTGACGGAAGGGGTTGACTAATCAAAAAAATCAAAATAAGATGATACAGAAAAAAAATAACGGACATAACGACCACTGACAGAGGGGAAAGACTGCATACGATGGATATTGAACAGGTATATAAGGACTATCATGACAAGGTATTGAATTATATCCGGAGCAAAGTGGGAAATCCGGAGGATGCTGAGGATATCTGTTCGGATGTATTCCTCAAGGTTCAGAAAAAGCTTATGGATTATGACGAGGAAAAGGCCTCGGTATCTACCTGGGTCTATACCATAGCGCGCAATGCCGTCATAGATCATTATCGTACAAGACGGGTGGCTGAGGAGATCCCCGAGGAGCTGGCTTCCGATGATGAAGTCGATAACGAGCTGCTTAACAAAGAGACGCTTTCCGAGCTGGCGGAGGCACTGAAGAAGCTTTCCGAGGAGGAGAGAGAAGTGATAATCCTTCATTATTACGAAGGGCTTTCGCTGAAAGACATAGAGCAACGAACCGGACTGTCATACGGACAGGTGAAACTGAGACACAACAGCGCTCTTAAGGAATTGAAAAAATTATTTTCCGGAGAGACTGCCAAAGGGACATTCCGTATCGTATAAAGAAGTAGAAAGCGTGATGCGGAGATAAGGAGATGAGGATATGGCAGACAATATAGGAAATAAGATCAGGAAATTATTTGATTTCCAGCGTTTTGAGAAGGAGCCGGGATTACAGGATGTGATCGAGGATTCTCTTAACAACGTGGCGGGTGTCCGGAGACTGACGGAGACCGAGCTTGAAAACGCCGCCGGCGGAGTCCGGATAGGAAATGATATGAATAATGTCGGAAAGGCTCAGACAGGGGTCGGCACGATCTCAAATAAAAGAAAATGTGAATGCGGAGGAGATATAAGGCTCCTTTCCGGAGGAAGAGGGGTTTGCGTCAACTGTAACAAGACGTTTTATGATCTGTAATGGATCAGACCGCTAAGGAGTCATATTCCGTTGCGATAATAGATATCATCAAAGCAGCCGCATGCCTGATGATATTTCTCTATCACTGCAATACGATCCTGCCGGGCGAGTGGAAATTTTTAACGGTGCTGGGTCAGGATCTGGGAAACAACCTGTTCTTTATGGTGAGTGGTTTTGCCCTCGCGCCTTCCGTTGATAAAACGGAGGGGCGGGGGTTTTTTTCGTGGTATGCAAGGCGGCTGGTAAGGATCCTGCCGATAACCGTTTTAGCTTATATCGCCACATATTTCATGGGATATTTTTCGCTTTCGGATATGTCACAGTTTATAGCGGTCTTTATCTATCCGACGCTGTACTGGTTCATTTCTTCGATACTCGTTTTTTACATAATCCTTTTTATCATTGCAAAGCTTGTCGGGACAAAGGGACAGATATTGATATGTCTGATCCTTTTTGCATTGTTCATTGTCCTGTCCGGGAGACAGGAGAGGCTCTACGTTATAGGACTTCTGGCGATGATCGTGGGATATCTGCTGAGGCATCACGCCGAAGGATATGCAAAGGAAGACAGAAACAGTAAAGAAGGGCGGATCGTCTATGTCCTTATGGCAATTTCATTTATTGCCTTTATCTTTGGCAAGTCGACGGATCTCGGAGGGCTTTCGTACGGACTGACGGGGGCGGGCGCTTTGGGGGCAGGCGGTACGATGCTCCTTGCCGGGTCAAGGATGAATGAAAGCCTCTCGCGGTTCATGAAGGAGAAAAAATATGCGGGCAGCGTGATCAGATATACAGGAAACATGGCGCTTCCTTTGTATCTGGTCCAGTGCTTCTGCTCGGGATACATCGGCTTTTGGATCGGATCGCATATTGATTTTCCGGTCTCTTTCTGGATAAATTTTATCGTCGTCTGGGGCATCGGCACCGTTTTATATCTGATCAGCCGGATCTGTGCCCGGGTCATCTCATAACAAAATCCTCATAAAAAAATAATAAAATGCGATTCTTTTCAAGCTATTTTCGATGCGGTATATGTGGTATACTGTAAGTTCAGTAAAAAAAGAAAGAGAGCAGAACAATGCCGATCGTAGATCTACTTACCAGAAACGCAAAAGAATACGGAGATGAGGTCGCACTCGTCGAATTAAATCCGGAACTGAAGGATATGAGGCGCATGACATGGAAGGAGTATGACCTTATCCAGCCGGAGCCTGACGAGCCTTACAGAAGGGAGATAACCTGGCGGATATTTGACGAGAAAGCCAACCGTTTCGCGAATCTCCTGCTTGAGCGGGGAATACAAAAAGGCGATAAGGTCGGTATCCTTTTGATGAACTGTCTGGAGTGGCTTCCGATATACTTTGGGGTGTTAAAGACCGGAGCGCTCGCGGTGCCGCTTAATTTCAGATATGCGCCCGATGAGATCGAATACTGCGTAGGCCTTGCGGAGGTAGATATACTGGTATTCGGCCCGGAGTTCATAGGAAGGGTGGAGGAGATAGCGGACCGGATCTCGGAGCATCGCCTTCTGTTTTATGTGGGAGAGAACTGTCCCACATTTGCCGAGAGCTACAATACGCTGACGGCGGACTGCTCTTCCGTGGCGCCGGATATAACCCTCACGGACGATGATCTGGCGGCGATCTATTTTTCAAGCGGAACCACCGGTTTTCCTAAAGCGATACTTCATAAACACAGGGCGCTCATGCACTCTGCCGTCGTCGAGCAGAAGCATCACGGGCAGCAGAAGGATGACGTCTTTTTGTGCATCCCTCCGCTTTATCATACGGGAGCAAAGATGCACTGGTTCGGATCACTCGTTTCGGGAAGCAAGGCGGTGCTCTTAAAGGGAACCAAGCCGGAGTTCATACTCGATGCGGTATCAAGAGAAAAGTGCACCATCGTGTGGCTGCTCGTTCCCTGGGCGCAGGATATACTGGAGGCACTTGACAGGGGAGATCTGAAGCTCTCCGACCATGAGCTCTCGCAGTGGAGGCTTATGCATATCGGAGCGCAGCCCGTGCCGAGATCGCTGATCCGTCACTGGAGGGATTATTTCCCTGAGCACCAGTATGACACCAACTACGGACTTTCGGAATCCATAGGTCCCGGCTGCGTGCACCTTGGGGTGGAGAACATAGAACATGTCGGAGCGATCGGGGTCCCGGGTTACGGCTGGGAATGCAAGATCGTGGATGAGAACCGTCAGGAGGTCACAAAAGGCGAAGTGGGAGAGCTGGCGGTCAAAGGACCGGGCGTCATGGTCTGTTATTATCATGACGAAAAGGCTACGGAAGAGGTAATGGACAAGGAAGGATGGCTTTACACCGGTGATATGGCGAAGCAGGATGAGGAAGGATTCTATTACCTCGTGGACCGGAAGAAGGATGTCATCATCTCCGGAGGAGAGAATATCTATCCGGTCCAGATCGAAGATTTCCTTCATGGCTTCGAGCCGGTCAACGATGTGGCGGTGATCGGGCTGGCGGACCGCAGGCTCGGCGAGATCTCCGCGGCGATCATCGAGATCAAAAAAGGATTTACCTGTACGGAGGAGGAGGTTCAGCTGTTCTGCAAGAAGCTTCCGAAATATAAGAGACCGAGAAAGATCATATTTGCCGAGGTCCCGAGAAATGCGACAGGCAAGATCGAGAAACCTAAGCTCAGGGAGATTTACGGCGCAATGAATCTGGTAGCGCAGGAAAATGAAGGGTAAGATCGGAAACAGAAAAATCTATGCCGTATTGTTTGCAGTCTATATCGTATTACTCATCGGGATGTTAATTTACTATAAACAGATGAGCAATAAGATTTTTGTGGTAAAGGGAACCTCGGCGGAGGCGGACAGATCCGGGATCTGCATAATGTCCGAGAGATCCAAGGAATGGGCGGAAACGGGAACCCCGGGCTATGACAAGGGGATGGAGTATGATTTTATCATAGTGAATCCCGGAGACGCGGAAATATATGACTGGCAGGCGGAAATAAATTTCGGAACAGGCTTTGTGATAGACAGCAGCTGGAACGGGACCTTTGAGGCATCGGACGGCAGGCTTACCGTAAAGCCGGATGAGCGGACCGCGGTCCTGCAGCCCGAAGAGGAAAAGACCTTCGGGCTTGTGATGATCTCCTTAAATGAGCAGCAGGTCCTTGATTACAGTCTGTATTATAAGGCAAATTACAAATATACGGACTCGCCGGCTTTCTGGCTCGTTGCCGCAGCTTTACTCCTTACACTCACGGTATTCATCACGGATGAATACAACCGCAGAAGATACAGTAAGCTTAGAAAATCCCGGGAAGAGATACACGCGATCCTTATGGACAGCTTTACGACCTTTGCGAATATAATCGATGCAAAGGATCCATATACTCAGGGACATTCCCTGAGGGTTGCGGAGTACGCCCGTCTAATCTCCGGCAAGATGGGATACAGTGAGGAGGAGCAGGAGAGGGTATACTGGATCGGTATGCTGCATGATATCGGAAAGATAGGCATAACCGATGTGATACTGCAAAAACCGGGAAGCCTGGATAACGAAGAGTACTATACCATACAGACACATGTGGATATCGGAGGGGCCATATTAAAGGATTTCAACGCGCTTTCGGATATAACCGCCGGGGCGCAGTACCATCATGAAAGATGGGACGGAAAAGGGTATTCCAAGCATCTCAAAGGCAAGGAGATCCCTCAGATAGCCCGCATCATCTGCGTGGCGGATTCCTTTGATGCGATGACGAGCCCCAGGGTATACCGTAAGGCTCTGACCGTGGAATTTGCGAAAGAAGAGCTTGAAAAATGCGCGGGGACGCAGTTTGATCCCGAAATAGTCCCGGTGATGATCAAACTTATAGATGAGGGAGCGGTTCCGATAGAGATCAGATCATGACGATAAGCGTATGTCTTATAGTAAAAAATGAAGCGGCCATTCTTGCAAGATGCCTCGATCCGCTTGTAAGCATAGCGGATGAGACAGTCATCGTGGATACGGGCTCGACCGATGAGACCAAAAAGATCGCATCAAGGTATACGCAGAAGATTTATGATCTTGAATGGAAAGATGATTTTGCGGCCGCCAGAAATTTTGCTTTTTCCAAATGTTCCTGTGATTATATTTATTCCGCCGATGCCGATGAAGTCCTCGATGAGGTCAACCTTGAAAGGTTCAAAAAGCTCAAGTCGGCGCTCGACCCTTCAGTGGATATAGTTCAGTTCATCTATACAAACCAGCTTGAATACAATACGACCTATAATTTCGACAGGGAGCTCAGACCCAAGCTCTACAGGAGACTCCGTCCTTTTGTCTGGGAGGGGGAGGTTCATGAGCAGGTAAGGCTCGATCCGCTGATCTATGATTCGGATATCGAGGTGATCCATAAGCCGACTTCTTTTCATTCGTCCAGAGATCTTGCGATATTCAGAAGGATCATCGGGGAAAAAGGAGGAATGGAACCCAGGCTTTCGGATATGTATATGAGGGAGCTTGCCGTGTCCGGGGAGGACGAAGATTTTGTCGAAGCCAGAGCGTATTTTGAAAAACTCATAGAGACGGAGACGGATCCGGCAAGGATCCGCGACGAACTGTATACGGTGATCCGGGGCTGCAGGGTATCGGATGACAGAGATGCCTTCATGAAATATGCGTTCCGGGCGCTGGCGCTCGGGGAGGTCACTTCCGAGACGGCATTTGAGCTCGGAGAGTTCTACAGAACAGCCGGGGATCCGGATGAGGCGAAAATCTGGTATTATAACGCCGCTTATGAGACTGAGGCCTCGCTGGATCACAGGTATAAAGATGAGTATCCGTTACGATATCTGAAGGATGGAAAAAAGCAGGACTGATCATATAAAACAATACGCGATCCCGGCGGCGGCCGCTCTTATCCAGTGGGTGATATGGCAGGCGCTCGGGATAGGACGCGCCTTCCTGACATACGATATAAGGGCGCCTTATGTATGGATACAGAAGGGGCTGTTTCTCTTTCTCCTTGTGTCTTTATGGTGCTTTTTGTTTTATGTGATAAGAAAAGCAAAGGCGGGAGACGAAAAGATAAGGCGCGGACTCACGGTCTTTGCGGTCTATTTTTCCATATCTGCGGTCGTTCTTTTGCTGTTATGGCCGGGAACCTGGTACTGGGATGATATAGGTGTCCTTGCGAGCGCCAAAAACTTCGATCTGCTTCCCTGGCAGCATGTGCTCTCGGCTTTTTTTCAGACGCTCTTTTTGCAGTTCTTTCCGGTTCCCGGGGGGATCATCGCGGTACAGCTTCTCATCGTCTCCGTTATCGTGGCCTATGCCGTAACGGATCTGGAGCTTTCTCTGTTTAAGGGAAAGAGCATTACGGGATTTCGGGCGGCCGATATCCTGATCGAGCTCATCCCGTTTTTCCTGCCTCCGGTACTCCTCTATCAATACTCAGGGTTCAGGATGGGACTGTATATTTTCATCGAGATCTTTGTCCTGAGCTTTATCATCTGCATATCGATAAGAGAAAGGGAGATAAGCTGTCCGATGCTTTTCTTTTTCGCCCTTGCTTCGGCAGTGGTGACAACCTGGAGGACGGAAGGATTTTTGTATGCTCCGGTGATCATCGTTATGCTGGTCCTGCAGAAAAAGGAGATGCTCTCTGCCGGAAAGAAGATCTTTACCGTCGGGGTCATGCTGGCAGTGGTATTCATGATCTCGTCATTTCAAAAGTCGGCAACGGGAAACGATGATTACTCCGTGGTAACTTTTCTGCGGCCGCTGTCCGAGGTCGTAAGGGCTGCGGATCCCGGAAAAGATGCCGACCTTCTCGAGAAGGTGAACAGGGTCGTAGACACCGGGGTGATACTTGACAATCCCGACGTCAACGGAGAGGATCTGCTCTGGAAATATGACCTTCCGATCCATGAGTATACGGATGAGGAATACAGTGACTTTATGAAAGCGTTCATCGGACTTTGCGTAAGATATCCCAAGGCGGTCGCGAAGGAAAGGATAAAGGTGTTTATAGATACCTCGGCGATCCGCGGGAGGACAAATCCGACAAATGTGACAGGAGCTTATTATCTGTTCGACCCGGATGAGCAGAACGACAATCAGAGAGAATTCAATGAATGGGAGATCATGCTCAACAGACCGGTTTCCGAAACGCTCAGGCAGCGTTTCATACTGTTTCTCGGATGTCTGAGGGAGGACTTTTCTGAAAGGATCACATACCGGCTCGTATGGGATACGATCATACCGCTCGGGATCATCGGGATACTGTGGGTGGGACTTGCCGTGAAGAAAAAGTGGAAGCTCTTTATCGCAATGTCAGCGGTAGCTTTGAGGATCCCGGTGCTGTTCCTGACCGCGCCGGCCACCTGGACCATGTATTATCTGTCATTTTATCTCATCGGATATGTTTCGCTGGTATTTATTATCCTTAAGATGGTGTCAGTGAAAAATGACCGGAAGACGGAGCCTTGGGAAAAGGGCCGGCAGACAGCGGCATCAGGCGGTCAGGATTGAGGAAGAATGCAATATATGATACAATTTTAAGGTTATCGTACTTACGATCAGGACACTAAAAAAGATAAGGGAGAAAGCATGCGTACATATCTTGTTACCGGCGGCGCCGGATTTATCGGTTCAAATTTCATTTATTATATGCTCCGCAAGTACGGGGATGAGATAAAGATCATCAACGTGGATGCGCTTACCTATGCCGGGAATCTTGAGAATCTTACCGGAGTTGAGGGGAAGGATAATTATTCTTTTATCAAGGCCGACATCAGAGACAAAGAGGCCATAGAAAAGATCTTTGGGGAAAATGATGTGGACATAGTGGTCCATTTTGCGGCGGAAAGCCATGTGGACCGCTCGATAGTAAACCCCGAGGTCTTTGTTGAGACCAATGTGCTCGGGACCGCCGTGATGCTCAACGCCGCGAAGGCCGCATGGGAGAATGAAGACGGCACATATAAAAAGGGAAAGAAATTCCTGCACGTATCGACGGATGAGGTATACGGTTCTTTGAGCGATCCCGCGGATTATTTCTATGAGACGACTCCCTACGATCCGCATTCGCCCTACTCGGCGAGCAAGGCATCGGCGGATCTTCTTGTAAAGGCTTACATGGATACTTATCATTTCCCGGCAAATATCACGAATTGTTCAAATAACTACGGCCCTTACCAGTTCCCGGAAAAGCTGATCCCGCTGATCATAAACAATGCGCTTTCGGGCAAAAAGCTTCCGGTATACGGGGACGGAAAGAACGTGAGGGACTGGCTCTATGTGGACGATCACTGCAAGGGCATAGACATGGTGATCGAAAAGGGCGCGCCCGGCGAAAAATACAATATCGGCGGACATAACGAACGCGAGAATATCCAGATAGTAAAGACCATAATCAAGACGCTCCGGGAGATCCTTCCGGATGACGATCCGAGAAAGAAGAACGTGTCGGAGGATCTCATAACTTACGTGGAGGACCGGAAGGGACATGACAGAAGATATGCGATCGCTCCCGATAAGATAAGCAGGGAGCTGGGCTGGCTTCCCGATACGAAGTTTGAGGATGGCATAAAGCTTACGGTGAAATGGTATCTGGAGCATATGGACTGGATGGAGAATATCACCTCCGGGGGATATCAGGACTATTATAAGAGGATGTATAAGGTATGAAGGGAATAATACTCGCCGGAGGATCCGGCACCAGACTTTATCCGCTGACCAAGGCCGTCAGCAAGCAGATGATGCCGGTCTATGACAAGCCGATGATCTATTATCCGCTTTCGACCCTCATGCTTGCGGGAATAAGGGACATACTCATAATCTCAACTCCGAGGGACCTGCCGGGTTTCAGGGAGCTTTTCGGAGACGGATCCCAGCTGGGACTCAGCATGAACTACAAGGTGCAGGAGACGCCCAGAGGACTTGCCGATGCGTTTCTGGTGGGGGCAGACTTTATCGGGACCGACAATGTGGCGATGGTGCTCGGGGACAATATATTCTACGGACAGAGTTTTTCCAAGACCCTTAGGGCAGCCGCCGGGAGGGAGAAGGGCGCTACGATCTTTGGATATTACGTCAAGGATCCCACGGAATACGGGGTGGTGGAATTTGATGAAGACGGCAGGGCCATATCAATAGAGGAAAAGCCAAAGCATCCGAAGAGCAACTATGCGGTTCCGGGCCTTTATTTTTACGATAACGACGTGGTGGAGATCGCCAGAAACGTAAAGCCTTCGAAAAGAGGAGAGATAGAGATCACTTCCGTAAACAATGAATATCTGAAAAGAGGAGATCTTTATGTCGAGACCCTTGGGCGGGGATTTGCGTGGCTTGATACGGGATCGCACGATATGCTCCTTGATGCCGCGGATTTTGTTTCGGCTTTCCAGAAAAGACAGGGGCTTTACATATCCTGTATTGAGGAGATCGCATACAAGAAGGGCTATATTGACAGGGAACAGCTTCTGAAGCTTTCGGAATCGCTGTCAAAGACGGATTACGGACGATATCTCCGGGATATAGCGAACGGATTATAAGTTATGGGACAGGAAGGTCCGTGACAAAAAGACAGGGGACAGGGCTTAATGGGACGGCACAATTATAAGATATGGCTGATCCCTGCGATCATCATAGGGTTTAACTGTCTGGCTTTTATCGTGATCCTTGCCATAAGCATAAATAAAGAAAGCAAACCGTCGCCCGCAACGGATACGGTCTCGGGGGACAGTCCCGTCTCTTTTGCCGGAGAGTATGAGACGGAAGAGGCCGGACAGGCTGAGGGTGACCGTACCGGGGATGAACCGACGGAACCGGAGGAGGCTGAGGATAAGCCGGGTCTTGACGAATCTATATATGATGATGAGGTCGAAGAGGCGGATCAGGGCAGCGGTTATGTTCTCCTGCTGACTTCAAGCGATTCGGATCTCAGGGTCAGGATAGCGGATACGAACGGCGGGGATCCCTCCGATATGAACTGGACGGTGACGGTGACCAGGACCGGGGAGGATCAGGAAGAGACGGATGCTTCTTCGGAAAGCACGGAAGAAGTCTATGAGACTACGGGAGACAGCGGAGACGGGATACTGTATCTTGATGAAGTGCAGCCCGGAAGCTACAACGTCGTCGCGGATAACGGTTCCGGGATAGTGGAGTCGTCCTCCATTACCGTGAAACCCAGGATCCGGTACACGGCTTCCGCGGGGATACGAAGCATAGTGATGCAGGAATCGGATATCGATGCCGCAACCGAGGATACGGGATCGACCCCCGAGGAGAAGGAAAGCGAAGCCGAAAGTCAGGGAGAGGGAACGGAGCAGCCCTCCGGGATATCGCTCCCGCAGGGAACTCTCGGCATAGATGTTTCCAAATACAATAAGGAAATAGACTGGAATGCGGTACGTTCTTCCGGTGTGGAATTTGCCATAATAAGGGCCGGATACCGGGGATCGAGCACGGGCGTGCTGGTCGAGGATCCGTATTTCGGAAAGAATCTCGCAGGGGCCAAGGCTGCCGGGATCAAGATCGGAGTCTATTTCTTTACACAGGCGATAACCCCCGGGGAGGCGGCAGAGGAGGCGGAAGCCGTGGCTTCGCTGGTAAATGCTTCGGACCTGTCACTTCCCGTATTTCTGGATGTGGAGAGCTCGGGAAACTCAAACGGCGGAAGAGCCGATCCGCTTGATAAGGCTGCGAGGACCGAGATAGTCCGGACTTTCTGCGAAACGGCTGAAGGCCTTGGATACGATGCCGGAGTGTACGCGAACAAGACCTGGATGACCAAATATCTGGATATGGAGCAGCTTGCGCCTTATACAAAATGGCTTGCACAGTACAGAGCCGAGGGGCCTACCTATGAGGGGGATTACAGTATATGGCAGTATACATCAAACGGAAGCGTTGACGGGATCAACGGACGGGTCGATCTTGATATATTCATAAAGTAATATCAGGCAGGGACTTAGGATCCCGGAAGGTTATGCCGGAGTATCCGGAAGCCGGGAGACGGCCCGTAATTGTATACATAAGCGATAAGTGGTAATATTTACAGAACAGAATAATCTTAAAGGGGTTGGATCTAAGCCATGGGAAAGATAAGTGTCGAAACGTGTGAGATAGAGGGACTTAAAGTCATAACTCCGCAGGTCTTTGGCGATGAGCGCGGATATTTCATGGAGACCTATAGTCACAGAGATTTCAGTGAGGCCGGGATACCGGAGGTGTTCGTGCAGGACAACCAGAGTTCGAGCACGAGAGGGGTCCTAAGAGGACTTCATTTCCAGATAGAGCATCCTCAGGATAAGCTTGTAAGAGTCGTAAGAGGAGAAGTCTTTGATGTGGCGGTGGATCTGAGACCGGGTTCCGCTACCTTCGGCAAATGGTTCGGCACGATCCTTACGGAGGATAATAAAAAGCAGTTCTTCATACCGAGGAACTTCGCCCACGGTTTTCTGGTGCTTTCGGAAACCGCCGAGTTTTGTTATAAATGCACGGATTTCTATCATCCGGGAGACGAGGGAGGACTTCCCTATGACGATAAGGAGATAGGGATCGAGTGGCCGCAGGTCGACTGCGCTCTTAATATCAACGACAGGGACAGGGGATGGCCCTCATTTGCCGAATACAAAGCCTCCCGAAAAATGACATGACAAGAAAAAAAACAGTCACGGCGATAGTCGCGGTCCTTGTAGTCATCTGGGCCAGCTATATCATATTTCATCATAACCCGCTTGCCGATCCCGGTCAGGAGATGATAAAGAAGATCGTTTCCGTCGCGGTAATGTGCGCAGCGTTCATAGTTTTCGCAAAGCTTTATGACAGGATAGTGATCCTGCCCCAGGAGCTGTGGTCAAACCGGAAGCTGATATGGAAGCTTTCGATAAATGATTTCAGATCAAAATATGCCGGATCCTATATGGGGATCGTCTGGATCTTCTTACAGCCTGCAGTCACGGTGCTGGTTTACTGGTTTGTCTTTACGATGGGGGGGCGCACCCCCGTATCTGAAACGCAGAATTATCCTTTTGTATGCTGGCTCATAGTCGGTATAGTCCCCTGGTTCTTTTTTTCGGATGCCTGGGGATCCGGAACGGGAGCGCTTCTGGCGTATTCATTCCTGGTCAAAAAGGTGGTCTTTAAGATCAGCATACTGCCGATAATAAAGATCATGTCAACGCTTTTCATACATGTGTTCCTGGTAGCGGTGACACTTGTGATCCTTATCCTGAACGGGATCTATCCGAATATATACTGGATACAGATCATCTACTTCACGCTCTGCACTTTCCTTCTTGTGCTTGGCATATCCTATATAACCTGTTCGGTCGTGGTCTTTTTCAGGGATCTGGGACAGATCATCGGGATACTGCTTCAGGTTGGGGTATGGATCACTCCGATAATGTGGGACATAAACAATCTGTCGAGACCCTGGCAGATAATATTCAAACTCAATCCGGTTTTTTATGTGGTGGACGGCTACAGGATGGCACTGCTTGATCATATGTGGTTTTTTGAGCATTTTTATTCGACAATGTATTTCTGGATATTTACCGTAGCGGCGTTTCTCATAGGAGCGCTCATATTCAAACGCCTTAAGGTGCATTTTGCGGATGTGCTGTAGAGCGGTGCGTGAAAGGACAGACGGGTATAACGATCGACCATGGATGAAGTGATCATTAACGTAGAACATCTGGATAAGATGTATAAGCTTTATAACAGACAGCGCGACCGCATGAAGGAGGCGCTCGGCCTGTCAAAGAACAAGCCCCTTTATAAGGAGCACTATGCCCTGAAGGATGTCTCGATGCAGGTGCACAGAGGGGAGACGGTCGGCATCATAGGGACCAACGGGTCAGGCAAGTCGACGATCCTTAAGATAATCACCGGGGTCCTGTCGGCGACTTCGGGAAATGTGGAGATAAACGGAAGGATATCCGCGCTTTTAGAGCTCGGAGCCGGTTTTAACATGGAGTTTACCGGGATAGAGAATGTCTATCTGAACGGCACGATGAACGGCTTTTCAGAGGCGGAGATAAATTCCAGGCTGGAGGCGATCCTTGAATTTGCCGATATCGGTGAATTTGTTAATCAGAAGGTCAAGACCTATTCGTCGGGTATGTTTGTCCGCCTTGCGTTTGCGCTTGCGATCAATATAGATCCCGAGATCCTCGTGGTCGACGAGGCGCTCTCGGTCGGAGATGTGTTTTTCCAGAACAAATGCTACCACAAGTTTGAGGAATTCCGTAAGGACGGTAAAACGATATTATTCGTTTCCCACGATCTGTCTTCGATAAGCAAGTACTGCGACAGGGTCATACTTCTCGATCACGGGCGTAAGATGGCGGAGGGTAAGCCCAAGGAGATCATCGATATCTACAAAAAGGTGCTGGTGAACCAGACCTCATCCGCGATGTCGGGCTCCGAAACGGTAGGGGAGGACGGCAAGCTCATCAGCTCGCTGAACCGCAATTACAAGGGCGGACTCTGGAAGTCGCATATGATACTCAATCCTTCCAACGATACCTATGGCAGCGGGCTTGCGGAGATAGAGGATTTCTGTCTGATCGACAATACGGGGAACATGGTCAATACCGTCGTCAAGGGAGACAGCTTTTCCGTCAAGGTTAAGACAAGATATCATGCGGATATCTCCGAACCGATCATAGCGGTATCTCTTAAGAACCGGATGGGAGTGGAGATCACGGGAACCAATACGATGTTTGAAAAACTCACTACAGGCGATTGCAAGGACGGGGATGAGATCGTTGCGGTCTTTACCCAGAAGATGATGCTGCAGGGCGGAGATTACCTTGTATCATTGGGACTCGTCGGATACAGAGAGGGGAATTTTACTGTTTATCACCGACTGTATGATATATTTAATATACAGGTCATATCCTCCAAGGACACAGTAGGGTATTATGACATGGATTCAGAGGTGGAATTATATAAGAATGGAAAAGAAATCTGAAAAGATAGGAAATGTATATATCGATCTGACTCATTACAGCGGGAAGGATCTTTACAGTGAGGGCGCCGTAGAAGACGAGCTGCTGAACATAGTAAAGAGCGAACCGCATGAGAAATACAATGAGATGGCTGCCCGGATGATGACATGGAACGGGCTTTATCATCTGTCCGACATCAGGGGAAACATAGCCGATTTTATCCCGATAAGAAAAGATCAGAACGTGCTCGAGATAGGGGCGGGTTGCGGAGCGGTGACCGGAACGCTTGCCAAAAAGGCAGGAAGGGTCACAGCCGTAGAGCTGTCCTATAAGCGGAGCCTGATCAATGCCTACCGGAACAGGGATTTCGATAATATAGAGATCCATGTCGGAAATTTTGAAGATATAGAGCCTTTTCTTTCCGGGAGATATGATTACATTTTTCTGATAGGAGTGCTGGAATACTCGGGGTCCTATATATCGAAATCCGGACCGGATCCGTATCTTGCCATGTTGAAAAAGCTCATCCCGCACCTTGCGCAGGGCGGGGAGATCGCAGTGGCGATAGAGAACAAATACGGACTCAAGTACATATCGGGATGCCGCGAAGATCATACAGGCGGGTTTTATGACGGCATAGAAGGATACAGGAATACCGACAGGGTCAGGACCTTTTCCCGTAACGGGCTCAGCGAGCTTGCCAGGAAGGCGGGACTGAGAGCGAATTTTTATTACCCCTATCCGGATTACAAACTCCCGTCCGTTATCTTTTCCGATGAACGGCTTCCGCATACAGGAGAGTTGCGTGATAATATAAAAAATTTCGATACTGACAGATTTATCGCTTTTGATGAAGGGGCGGCTTTTGATGAGAGCATAAAAGAGGGACTCTTCCCCCTGGTCTCAAATTCGTTTCTGGTGATGCTCTCCACAGAGGACAGGATCGAGAGCTTTGATGTCAAAAGGGTGCTGTATTCCAAGCATTCCGATGAGAGAGATAACAGGTACCGGATAAGGACCGATATCCTTAAGGATGGATATCATCGTAAATTCGTGGTCAAATATCCAAGAACCCAGGCTGCGGCAGCTCATCTGCTTGCAATGTATGATGCTTCGACAAAGATGGAGGCGGGGCTTAAGGATTCTTCGGTGAGGGTCAATAAGGCAAGGCTTCTGACTGATGAGGACGGGGTTTTTGAGGGGGTCCAGTTTGAATACCTCGAGGGCAGGGTCTTACAGGATATACTGGCCGAGCTTCTGATCATGGGCGGGAAAGCCGCGGCTTTTAAGATCGTAAAGCAGTTCGCGGGGTTTGTAAGGGCAAAGAGACTTCCCGATATCGATCTGATCTTTACAAACATAATGATAACCGCCGATGGAGCATGGAACATAATAGATTATGAATGGAGCAGCGATGACACTGATCCGGAATATGTCATCTATCGCGCTATCAGATATTTCTACCGGGAATATCCGGGACTTGTCCCGACCGAGGAGCTGTATTCGGCGGCAGAGCTTGATGCATCTACCGACGGGAAGTTCGATGAGATGGAGAAGGAGCTTCAGGAACGCATAGCCGGAGACCATATATCGCTTGAAAAGATGTACAGCATCTTCGGTAAAGGGTATGTGACACTCGGGCAGGCAATGGAGGGATATAAGGGGCTGCTGAGACCGGCACACGTAAAGATCTATGCGGACCTTGGGGAGGGATTTTCCGAAAGCGGGATGCCTTTTATTGACGGGAAGATAACCGATGACATGAAGGTGACCCTTGACATTCCTCTTCCGGAGGGAGTCAGAAAACTGAGGATAGATCCGCAGGAAAACTACTGTATGGTCAGATTCCTCAAAGCGACGGTGCCCGATGCAAAAGTGAACGGGCGGGTCTGCGGAAACACGGTCATAT
The DNA here is from genome assembly GCA_024699045.1 of Lachnospiraceae bacterium. Taxonomy (GTDB): domain Bacteria; phylum Bacillota; class Clostridia; order Lachnospirales; family Lachnospiraceae; genus NK4A144. The sequence continues at coordinate 16,876 of JAILQK010000019.1, forward strand.
TCGATACCCAGGATCCTCAGTTTATATTTGATATAAAGAAGGGAACCGGGAGCTTCCATATGGAATATACCATCGGGATCACGGATATGGGGATGTACGAGGATATCAGGGACGGGCTTACGGCGTATGAGACCGCGCCCAAAGGGATAGTGAACAAGATCAAGAATCTCCCGCAGGAGAAGGTGGAATATGTCAAGGTATCTGCGCTATATAGACAAGAATGAGACCTGGCGGGGAGAGCATACCGACCGTCATATCATAGACAGGTTCAATGAGACGTATGACATCATCTATGACAGCGACAGCTTCACTCCCGATCCCGATGCCATAGGGGAATTCGCCAGGGCGTCGCAGAACGGGGATTATGATCTGATCTACTGCGACGAGGATGTGATAAGCGATCATCACAGGATCAAGCCCTTTTTCAAGCCGGGGTACTCCCCCGAAAACGAAAGAAGCCTGAAATACATTTCGGGGATGATAGCCTTAAAAAAAGGACAGACTCCTTCGGATCTTTCCGGTTATGCAAGGGAAAAAGTCTTCCATATAGAAAAGGTTCTCTACCATCGCGATAAGGAGAGAGAGACTCCCGAACCGGAGGCTTCCGATCCTTTTGTCGAAAAGACCGAAAAGAAGATCTCGGTGATACTGCTGTCAAAGGATCATCCGGATATGCTCGAGCGATGCGTCAGATCGCTGCGCGCCGCCCTTATCTCGGATGACACGGAGCTTATCCTTATAGACAACGGAAGCAGTAAGGGATGCAAACGCAGATACCGGGAGATATCAAAGGAGCATGGCATCATCTACAGGTACAGAGAGTCGGAGTTTAATTATTCCGAGCTCAATAATTTCGGTGTGTCCCAGGCAAAGGGTGATATCCTGGTCTTTATGAACGATGACATAGAGGTCCCGGAGAGCGAAAAAGGAGTGATCGAAAAGCTCGCCGCCAGAGCCGACCTTGAGGACGCCGGCGCGGTGGGGATAAAGCTTTTGTATCCCGGAGAGGAAAAGATACAGCATTGCGGGATCACGCTCTTATATTCCGGCCCGTCACACAAGCTTCAGGGATACAGGGACGAAAGCTACTATAAGGGCTACAGCGATCATGACATCAATGCGCTTGCCGTGACCGGGGCCTGCCTTGCTGTCAGAAAGGACAGATTTGAGGCTGTCGGAGGGTTTGACGAGAAGCTTCCGGTGGCATACAACGATGTCGATCTGTGTCTTAAGCTTTATGAAAAAGGCTTTTACAATATATGCATGAATTCCCATCATCTGATCCATTATGAGGGAGCCACCAGAACGGATGACCGGAAACACCGGGAGGCCTACGAAAGACTTAAGAGCGAGCGGGAGTATTTTAACGCGAAGCACGGTGAGCTTGTGGACAGCGGGGATCCTTTCATGAATAAGAACATAACCCCGTACGGACTTGATTTTGAGATCAACCTTCCCTACGAATGGGAGCTTTCGGGGCTTTCGGATGTGAAGGATTCCTACGGCAGGATAAGGAAGAAAAAAGGGATCCATGCTTCGCTTGACCGGATCGATTATCGTCTGGCGGATGCGTACGGCAACGAGGATTTTTATGAGGTCACGGGCTGGATCTTCAAGGAAGGCTTTTGCCGGATGTCTCCCTGCGTGGTGATCGAGGGTGAAGGGGGAAGATGCGTGGCGGATACCGCCGGAATGCGGCGGCCTGATGTGGGAGAAGCATTTTCGAGATTCAAAAAAAGCGCGGATTCGGGTTTCATGGCCAGGATCCCGGCGAAGGAGCTCGAAAGGCTCGGTATAAAAGGAGAGATAACAGTCTATCCGGCCTTTGCCGGAAGGAACAGACGGATATATAAGGGTGACGAGGAATGTCAGAAGAAAACAGAGATCTGAATCCGGAGCAGATGGCTTCGTATTACAAGGAGCTGTATAAAAAAGAAAAGGACAAGAATAAAAAGCTTACCCGTGAACTCACGGATCTTGAGGCGGAGTATACCCGTCTGAGGATCAAGGTCGACAGGCTTAAGAAGAGTCTTTTGTACAGGATGATCTATCCTCTGCGCCTTGCATGGTCGCATCTGAAGAATGCCTTTATAAGGGTCAGGAGATACGGATCGATAAAAGAGCTGGTGCGTAAGATAAAATCAAAACGCATCGAAAGGGCCGCCTACAAATATCACGGTACCGAAAGCTTTCTTACCGGCGAGGAGCTTGAAAAAGCAAAGGCAAGAAAGTTTAAGAAGGATCATGTATTCTCGATCCTCATCCCGCTTTACAATACTCCCGAAAAGTTCCTCAGGGAGCTTCTCGACTCGGTGAACGCCCAGATCTATGAGGGGTGGGAGCTCTGTTTTGCCGACGGCTCGGACGAAGAGCACGGCTATGTGGCGGATATCGTTTCGGAATATGCCGCGCGTGACGGCAGGGACCGGATCAAATATAAGAAGCTTGATAAAAACGGGGGGATCTCGGAGAATACCAACGCCTGCTTCGAGCTGGCAACCGGTGACTATTATGCGCTGATGGATCATGACGATCTGCTCCATCCTTCCGCATTTTATGAATTCATGAAAGTCCTCGATGAGAAGGATGCGCTCTTCATTTATTCGGATGAGGCAACCTTCAAGGGGGATTCGATCAATGACATGGTCACGCTCCATTTCAAACCGGATTTTGCGGTGGACAATCTAAGGGCCAATAATTATATCTGCCACCTTTCGGCATTTAAGAGGGAGCTTGTGGAGAAGGCAGGAAAATTCCGCTCCGAATATGACGGAAGCCAGGATCACGATCTTATCCTCAGACTGACCCATGAGGCGTCCAAATATCCCGACGGGATAGTCCATGTGCCGCACATACTTTATTACTGGCGCAGTCATTCGGGATCGACTGCGGCAAATATCAATGCAAAGACCTATGCGATCGAGGCGGCGAAAAAGGCCGTTGCTTCGGCTCTTGAAAGAGACGGGATGGAAGGCTTTGAGATCCACAGTTCTCAGGCTTTTGCCACGATATTCAGGCTCAGGTACAAGCTGTTGAGTGAGCCAAAAATCTCGATCATCATACCCAATAAGGATCATGTCGAAGACTTAAGACGCTGTATAGATTCGATAATGCTTAAGTCCTCATATGAAAACTATGAGATAGTGATAGTAGAAAACGGGAGTACGACGGCAGAGATCAGAGATTATTACGGGGAGCTTGAAAAGGCGCCCTGCATAAGGATAGTCGAGGAGAAGCAGGAGAGCTTTAATTTTTCGGGACTCATCAACAGAGGAGCGGCGGAAGCCTCCGGGGAATATCTCCTTTTCCTTAATAATGATACGGAAGTCATTTCCAGAGACTGGATCGAGGAGCTTCTGATGTATGCGCAGCGTCCGGATGTAGGCGCGGTTGGAGGGATACTTTATTATCCGGATCATACGGTCCAGCATGCCGGAGTGGTCATCGGTCTCGGCGCGCACCGTACCGCAGGACATGTGCACTACAGGCTTGCGGATTCAAATCTGGGATACATGGGACGCCTTTGTTATGCACAGGATTTCAGCGCGGTAACGGGAGCCTGTCTCATGGTCTCAAAAGAAGATTTCGATGCCTGCGGCGGACTTGATACGGATTTTGCCGTGGCGCTCAATGACGTGGACTTTTGCCTGAAGCTAAGACACATGGGAAGGGTCAATGTGTTTACACCTTATGCCAGTCTTTATCACTATGAATCCGCTAGCCGCGGATCGGATGTGAACGGCGAGGATGGCGAAAGAGCAAAGCGATATGAGGAAGAATCGGAGATGTTCCGCAGGAAATGGGCAGAGGATCTGGAAAAAGGAGATCCCTATTTCAACCCGAATTTCAGTCTTGATCACAGTAATTTTACGCTGAAGGTCAATCCTCAGCCGATGGTACAGTAGATCTGATCACTTCTTTTGAGGAGCAGATCTTGTCCGCGAGGGTAAGGATCCAGCCTTCTTTTGATCTTGGGATATGAAACAAAGTCAAAGGCCACATATGTGATGCTATCATGTCGTACTCTTTGTCGGTGATATCGAAATCACGCCGGGCGTTCATGCCTGCGATATCCGGATGATGATATCCGTGAAGCCGGTCTCCGTGGTCATGCCAGTCATATAAAAAATAATCGTGGAGCAGAGCGGCCTTTATCAGGCTTTTTTCATCCGTTTTGATCCCGAGTCTGCGATTGATCAGGAAAGCCGTATAAGCCACGCTGAGGGAATGGGCGTAGGTCGTCGTGGCACCGTGCTGAATGAAGCCGCGCATCCTGCGGACCCGGTTGTCGCCTGCCACGGGTTTGGCGTATTGCATGAAATCCTTAAGTTCATCATCCGATAATCTGAAAGAACGTTTCATTGGGTATCATCCTCCGTCGCTGTCGAGCGGTATTTATCATACATCTCTTTAAGAGTGGCGGCAATATGGGAAGTCACGCCGTCGGAGTTTTTGGTTTTGAAGGCCCGGATGCTCCTCATATGGTGCCTGTCTTTACGGGACATGTTTGACATATATTCGGTGATCCCTTCAGAGATCTCTTTTTTCGCGGTCAAGGCGTTTTGCTTCGCGGTCATCGCGCCGTGTTTTGCCGCCGATACCAGAACCGAAGGACCGGTTGAGGCAAGCTCGTAACCTGACTGCATCCTTTTATCAAAGTTTTCCTGCATCATCTCGATACGCGTCAGCATATCGGTGAGGCTTGCTACCGTCACGGCGATATCGATCCCAAGCATCAGCATGAATATCATCGCGATAAGCTCATTCAGAAGCATATGCCTGTCGAGCTCCAGCGATATGATAAAAGGAAGGATATACCTGACGATAAATACCCCGACGAGACCAAAACCGCAGGTGGCAGGGATACAGATGCGGCCGTTGATATTTAAGGGGACATCACTGTAGTCCCACCATACCGCATGAAAAATGCGTTCCATAACGTAAGAGGTAAAGTATTCGATAAAGGCCGAGAGAAGGGCGCAGATCAGAAAGGTCTTCCAGACGGGGCCGCGATACCCTCCGGAGATCAGACCGCTTCCGAAAAAAATCATGGCCAGTGTCACTGCCGAGCCGTATATCGGGCATATGGGTCCGAAAAGAAAGCCCCGGTTTTCCCAGTGTTTATCCTTAAAAGTGCAGAAAATGCATTCGTAGATCCAGCCTGCAAACGAAAAAACAATAAAAATGTTAAAATATTGCGCGATTATCATGTCATATCCCTTTTTCCTTCCTCAATACATTTTATTTGTATCGAAAGGTTTGTCAAATTCCAACGGGATCGAAGAGGTGCACCGGATGCAAAAAAAGCGCGCTTCCGACACCGCAATACTTTTCATACAGGCCGTTTTGAGGTATCATTTAATCTGCAGGATCTGTTGAAGCGCTGGATTCCGTATGGATCGGAGCACAGGCCGCAGGAAACAAACGGAGTCATGAAAGTGAAGAAAGCTAAGATCAAAGATACAGGCAGTTCGATGCGCGTGATCCTCGTGATAGCGGGGATAATGCTGAATGTGGGTCTTGCGTATGTTACACACAGATCGAATCTGCCGTTTTTCATGGATACCATAGGGACCATAGTCGTATCGGCGACTGTGGGGATCCTTCCCGGGATCCTGACCGCGATAATGACCAATGTTTTTTGCGGATTCTTCTTCCCGCATTCCATGTATTATTCTCTTGCGGGTGTACTGATCGCTATTTTAACCTCATTCTATTTCGAAAACCGGGGATCAAAGGGACGGGGATTTACCGTTTTATATGTGCTCGGGATCGCGCTGATCGGCGGAGTGCTCGGGATGACGATACAATGGGGACTGCTCGGCAGGCCGCAGTTTGAGGACGTGGAGATGCTTGCGGAAACTTTCTCCGGAGAGCGCAGAGGAGCATCCTTCTATATTATGTGGCTTCTTGTTAACACGATCATCAATATCGTGGATAAGAGCCTCACATCAGGAGCGGCGTTCTTTATAATCCGCCTTATCCCCGACAGGATCACAGAGTCCATGCAAAAAAGCGCATGGAAGCAGAAACCCCTCACAAAAGATGAGATAAACCTGCTCAAGGATAAAGCCAGAGAGGAAAAAAGGTCGCTTCGGACCAGGATGTCCCTCATGCTCATCATCGCGGCCCTTTCGCTTACGGTGATGATGATCTTTATCAGTGCCGGTCTTCACTTTGAAAAGACCGAGAAGGAATATGCCGATAATGCGATGAATGCGGCTAAGTTCGCGGCCTCGGTGGTGGAGCCGGAAATGATAGATAAATATATGTCCGAAGGAAGCGATGCGCCGGGTTATAAAGGCACGGAGGAGTTGCTTTACCGGATCCGCGATAACACTACAGGGGTCAAATATCTTTATGTGCTGAAGATCGAGGAGGAAGGCTGCCGTTTTGTCTTCGACCTTGATTCCGATGACGGAGTGGAAAGCTTCAAGCCCGGAGAATTTACACCGTTTGAAGAGAGCTTTTTACCTTATATCGAGGCGCTGAAAGCCGGGGAGGAGATAGATCCCATTGAGTCCAACGAGATATTCGGATGGCTTCTCACCGCTTATTATCCCATAAGGAATGATGACGGGCAGACGGTCGGCTATGCGGGCGCCGATGTATCCATGAATTATCTGTCCGATTACATCAAGGAATATCTGATAAGAGTCATTTTCATTTTCTCCGGATTCATAATACTGATCCTTGTATACGGATTCCGGGTGTCGGGGCACTACCTGATATATCCGATCGGGAGCATGGCGGCTGCGACCGAAGCTTTCATGCAGGGACAGAACGATCAGGATGCGCTTGATGACAGCGTGGACAAGCTGAAGGCGCTTGATATACATACCGGAGACGAGACAGAGAGACTCTACATCGCTATCTGCAACATGGCCTCGGGCATGGCGGAGCATATGAGGAGCATCCGGCACTATGCCGATACAACGGCGCAGATGCAGAACGGGCTCATCGTCACAATGGCGGATCTGGTGGAGGACAGGGATTCGGATACCGGAGCGCATGTACAGAAGACCTCGGCTTATGTGAAGATCATCCTGAACGGGCTGAAGAAAAAAGGTTATTACGAGGAAAAGCTTACCCCTGAGTATATATCCGACGTAGTGATATCGGCTCCTCTCCATGATGTGGGCAAGATCAACATACCGGATGCGATACTCAACAAGCCTGGAAAGCTTACGGATGAGGAATATGAGATAATGAAGACTCACACCACCGCCGGAAAAAGGATCATAGAGAAGGCGATCGATACAGTGCAGGGAGGAAGTTATCTCAAGGAAGCAAGGAACATGGCGGCATATCACCATGAGCGCTGGGATGGCAAGGGATACCCGGAAGGTCTTTACGGAGAGGTGATCCCTTTGTCCGCAAGGGTCATGGCGGTAGCGGATGTCTTTGATGCCCTGGCATCCCCACGGGTATATAAGCCGGCCTTTCCGTTGGAAAAGGCACTTGCGATCATAGAGGAAGGCGCCGGAACGCAGTTCGATCCGAAATGTGTGGAGGTGTTTATGGACTCGCTTCCTGAGGTTAAAGAGATATTGAAGAAATTCCATGGAGTTTGACGGGAGGATTGCGGAAGTAATGACCGGGACTAAAACGAAGCTAAGGTCAATGATAGCGGCTGCAGTGATGCTGACGGTTTTCGGCAGCATCGATATGGCTTACGCGTCTTCGAACACTTCAGAAACAACGGAGAGTACTGTTGCTCCGGAACAGTCCGAGTCGATGATCGGGGGCGGCTATGCGGTCACCGGTCAGCTTGATGACGTCGGATATACTGCGGAGCTTTATGATGCAACCAACGGTCTGCCAACCTCGGATGCGAACTATATCCTTGCTACCGAAGCGGGTTATATCCTGATCGGCGGATACAGCGGGATAATACGCTATGACGGAAGCACGTTTGAGAGACTTGACGCGTCCGGCGGACTTACCAGCGGAAGAGCGATGTATGAAGATAAAAAAGGAAGGATATGGGTCGGGACCAATGACAACGGGGTCGTCCTTATGGAGGGCAATACAAGCACCCATTATACCTATCTTGACGGATTGCCTTCATCTTCGATCCGGGCATTTGCCGAGGGAGGCGACGGGATCATCTATATAGGGGCTACGGCAGGCGTATCCTATGAGAATGAGGCCGGACAGCTGAAGGTCCTGGAGGATGACAGGCTCAAAGACAAGCTGGTGACCAATCTTTCGACGGGGGCAGACGGGATAGTGTACGGAAATACCAAGGACGGAGAGATCTTTTCCCTGGAGGGAGGAAAGGTGTCAAGGTTCTATACCGGCGCGGAGCTCGGACTGGGACTTGTCACCGCGATCCATGCCGATCCCGGGCAAAGAGGCATCGTGTACCTCGGGACTGAGGGAAACAGTGTTTTCAAGGGAAGATTCGGAAATGATGTCGAGAATATGGAAGAGATCTCCGTGGATCCGGCAGAAAATATCGCCTGGATAACCACGGCCTGCGGAAGGGTATGGGTCATTTCCGAGAAGACTGCGGGGTATCTTGATGAGAAAGGGACCTTCCATGTGATAGAGGGCATGCCGATGGATAATTCCATCGAAATGATGACTACGGATTATCAGGGGAATCTCTGGTTTGCTTCATCGCGGCAGGGCGTGATGAAGGTCGTGACAAATAATTTCAAGGATGTCACGAAGATGGCCGGGCTGCCGGAGACCACGGTGAACGCTACCTGTTTCAGGGACGGAGAGCTTTATATCGGGACAGACAACGGATTGTGCATGATAGACGGGAAAGGAAGCATCATTGAAAACGAGCTTACCGGTTTTGTCGGAGATGCCAGGATACGATGCCTTACGCTCGACGGGACGGGAAATATGTGGATATCCACTTTCACGAACGGTCTGGGACTTTTGTGTTATACCCATGACGGAAGGATCATAAGCTTTACCGAAGAGGACGGGCTTCCGGATGAGCGGATAAGGTGTACCGCTGTGGGCTCCGATGGTTCGATACTTGTCGGCACGAACGGGGGGATCGCCGTTATAAAGGACGAAAAGGTGACTTCGGTCCCCGGAGAAGGATCGGAGCTTGGTAATTCGGTGATACTTACGATCGAAGAAGGAGAGGACGGACAGATCATTGCCGGGACAGACGGTGCCGGGATCTATATAGCAGACGGAGACAAAGTAACCTCGATAGGACGCGGGGACGGACTTACCAGTGACGTGATAATGAGGATAAAGAAGGACGATGAGCGAGGAGTTTACTGGATAGTCACATCCAATTCCATAGAGTATCTGAAGGACGGGAAGATAACAAACATAAAGAGTTTTCCTTACAACAATAACTTTGACATATATCCCGGAAGTAACGGGGACCTCTGGGTGCTCTCTTCTTACGGGGTTTATTCCGTAAATGCGGAGGATATGCTCAATGATTCCATAACGGATTACAGACTCTACACGGTCGATAACGGTTTGACGGCCACGCCCACTGCAAATTCATTCAGCGCGCTGGATGATGAAGGGAACCTGTACATCTCGGGCAGGACAGGTGTGAGCCGTGTAAACATCGATCATTATTTTGAAAAGAACACGAAAGTCAAAACGCTTATACGATCGGTCTTCTGCAGAGACGAGGAGATCCTTCCCGATGAGGAAGGAACCTATACTCTTCCGGCGGAATCCGGACGTATCCATATCACCCCCTCGATACTGGACTATACCATGACGAATCCAATGGTACATGTATTTCTTGAAGGAAGCGATGATGACGGTATAACCGCAGTGCAGAGCGATATCAGGACTCTTGAATACACGGGACTTAAATACGGGAATTATACGCTTCATATCCAGATACTCGACAGCAGTACCCGGAAGGTGATCCAGGATGATACGTTCAATATCGTAAAAACTCCCATGATAATAGAGCTTTTATCCGTAAGGATACTTCTGGTCATACTTCTGGCTGCGATCGTGGGCTTCATAGTATGGCGGATCATGACAGGGACTATCATAAGGAGACAGTATGCCGAGATCAGACAGGCCAAAGACGAGGCGGAACGGGCAAACAGCGCCAAGTCCAGATTCCTGGCCAATATGTCCCATGAGATAAGGACTCCCATCAATACCATAATGGGAATGGATGAGATGATAATGAGGGAGGACACGAAAGATGTGCCGAAAAGCTACTCCTCAACCGTGACGGGCTATGCACGCGATATCAAGGCCGCATCCGAGTCCCTCCTCGGACTTATCAATGATCTTCTTGATATGTCAAAGATCGAGTCCGGGAAGATGCATCTTGTGGAGCAGGAATATGACACACAGGATATGCTCCGGTCGATCGTAACGATGATAAGAGTGAGGAGCAGGGAGAAGGATCTTACATTTGACGTCTTCATCGACGGCGGACTTCCCAAAAGGCTGTACGGTGATGCGGGGAAGATAAAGCAGATCATTTTGAACCTTTTGACAAATGCGGTAAAATATACGGCTGAGGGGGGCTTTGTCCTCAGGGTGGATGTGACAGAGAGGGAGCAGGATCACTGCGGTCTGCGCATTTCCGTAAAGGATACGGGGATAGGTGTCAAACCTGAGGATCTGGATAAGCTCTTTACCGCCTACGAACGTCTCGATGAGGAAAAGAACAGCGGCATACAGGGGACAGGACTGGGCCTTGACATCTCCAGACGTTTTGCCGGGCTGATGGACGGAAAACTCTGGTGTGAAAGTGTCTACGGTGAGGGCTCCGAGTTCATACTGACACTGAAACAAAAGATCGCTGACCGGACAGCGATAGGGACATTTACCGAGGAGGAGGACGAAGGCTTAAAGGGACCGTATGTGCCCCAGTTCGTAGCGCCGGAGGCTGAAGTGCTGGTCGTCGATGACAATCCGATGAACCTTAATGTCATAAAGGGACTCCTGAAGGCTACAAGGGTCTTTGTGACGACAGCGGAAAGCGGCAAGGAATGTCTGGAAAAGATCAGGTACGGAAAGTTCGATGTAGTCCTTCTTGATCATATGATGCCGGGAATGGACGGTATCGAGACCGTGGCCCGCATCAGGGAAACGGATCCGGAGCTTCCGGTGTACGCGCTTACCGCCAATTCTACCGCGGGAGGCGAAGAGTTCTACAGATCAAAAGGCTTTAACGGTTATCTGGCAAAGCCCATAGACAGCATCGTGCTCGAGAAGGCGATAATGAAACATCTGCCTGAAGAGATCATGATGAAGCCTTCGGAAAGTGATGTGACGGAGGACCTTACCGAGCTGCCGGAGGACATGCAGTGGCTTAACGAAACGGAAGGGATATCGGTACCTTTGGGAATAAAATATTCCGGAGGAGTGTCGTCCTTTATCTTTTCACTGAAGCTCTTTCTGGAAACCATGGATGACAGCGCAAAGGTTATCGAGGATGCCTATGAGACCGGGGATATAAAACTGTATACGGTCAAAGTCCATGCGCTGAAGAGTTCCGCAAGGATCATCGGAGCGGAGAAGCTTTCAAAGCTTGCCGAAAGCCTGGAGGATGCCGGAAACAGAGAGGACATGGGATTCATAAACGATAATACCGGAAGGCTTCTTGAGGATTATAAAGAGTACAAGGTCAGGCTGGCTCGTCTTATGAGCAATGATGCGGATGAGGACGATAAGGAGCCCATTCCGCGGGACGAGCTTGAAGGAGCCTATGCCGCCTTAAAAGAGGTGATCCCCCAGATGGATTACGATTCAGTGGAGATGATCCTGGAGCAGCTTAAGACATACCGCCTTCCGGATGAAGACAGGAAAAAGACGGAAGAACTCGAAAGATTACTCAAGGCTCTCGATTGGGACGCAATGGAGGCGCTTGTAGGTTGAAGGGAGAGATATGGCAAAAAGCAGAGTCATCGTGACGGGTGAGAAAGAGACATTTCTTATAAGGGTCCTTATAAAAAAGGTTAATGATGCGGGCATCAACTGCGATTTTGTCCCCTGGGAGATAGATGACCTTAATTCCGGACTTGATGGGGTCAGCCTTGTAACGGTATATATGGATGAAAGCGTGAGACCGACGGAAAATGTGCTCCATTTCCTGAGTGACAAAATGTCAGAGGACGGCTGCCGCCTGATCCCGGTGGGAGAAGAAAGGGACCTGCAGTATGTTCAGAGTCATTTCCCGAGGGACATGATATACAAGAGTTTCCCCCGTCCTATAGATAACGAAGCCTATATTAAAACGGTCAAGGAGCTTACCGATAAGGCTGCGGCCGGTGAACTCAGAAAGACCATACTCATTGTCGATGACGATCCGAACTACATGGGACTTGTGAGAGAATGGCTGAAGGGAACCTATAAGGTTGCCATGGCAAATTCCGGATTGCAGGCGATCAAATGGCTCGGTAAAAATAAGGCAGACCTTATCCTTCTCGATCATGAGATGCCGGTCACCAGCGGTCCTCAGGTCCTGGAGATGCTGAGGAGCGAAAACGATACAAAGGACATACCGGTAATGTTCCTTACCGGAAAGAGTGATAAACAAAGCGTCATGTCGGTCGTAGCACTGAAACCGGAGGGATATTTCCTTAAGAGTATCGAAAGAGAAGAGCTTTTGGAGAATCTTTGGAAATTCTTTATGCTGCATAAGAAAACCGTTTGAAGGAAAAATTATCGTCGAGGTAAAGATGATATGACTTATTCTTCCATTGCCGTACTTGCAATACTTGTACAATTGATAATAAATCAGGATGTTATCCACAAACATGCGCAAAAGGATAATATCCCTGCCGAAAAAGAGTATCTGAGGTTCTTTTTGTCGACCATGGTCTATTATGTCACGGATGCGCTCTGGGGCATTTTTGACATGCTGCATATGACATCGATCCTTTATGCCGACACGGTCGTATACTATGTTGCAATGGCCTCCGCGGTCCTTTTATGGACACGGTACGTGATCACATATCTTGACGAGAAAAGCATCCTGTCCAGGATGCTGCTCCGTGCGGGTCAGATCTTTTTTGCTTTTGAGATACTCTTCCTTATCGTCAATTTTTTCAGACCGGTATTGTTCACGTTTGATGAGAACGGAGTCTATCGGCCGGGAAGCGTCAGGTATATTGCTTTAGTCATACAGATAGTGTTTTTCCTGCTGACATCGGTGTACACATTCTATGTGATGACGAAGACAGCCGGCGCGGTAAGGCGCAGGAACCGGACGATCGCGGCCTTTGGACTGATAATGGTGATCTTTATAGGCTGGCAGTATTTTTATCCTTATCTCCCGATGTATTCCGCAGGCTATCTTTTGGGCTTCTGCCTGCTTCACAGCTTCGTCCTTGAGGATGTCAAGACCGAGTACCGGATGGAGCTTGAGAATGCGCTGAAGCGGGAGAAGGAACAGAGAAAGACACTGGGATCCGTCAGGAAGCTTGCTTACACCGATCCTCTTACCGGGGTAAAGAGCAAGCATGCTTACGCTGAAAGGGAGGATGTCGTAGACCAGCTCATCGCCGACAACGTTGCGGGTGAGTTCAGCGTGGCGGTCATGGACCTTAACGGATTAAAGGAGATCAATGATACGAGAGGACATGAAACCGGGGATGAATACATCATCACGGCCTGCAGGCTCATATGTGATCATTTCAAGCACAGTCCGGTCTATCGTATCGGGGGAGATGAATTCGTCGTCATTATGATCGGAGAGGATCATAAGAACCGTTCCGAGATCATGAAGTCCCTTGGAGAACGGATGGAAAAGAATGCCAGAGAGGGAAAGGTGGTCATAGCGATCGGGGTCACCGATTTCAATCCCAAAACCGACTACAGTCTCTCTACGGTCTTTAAGCGCGCAGATAAGATGATGTATCAGAATAAAAAAGAACTCAAGAATCAGGAGCCGGCATAGACACCTGACAGGGGGTGAGCCTGAGGTTCTGAGCCTGAAAGGGACATTACGCTGAACTTTTCCGATGTGATAAAAAAATATATGCAGGAGACCGGATGCACCGCGAAGGATCTTGCGGAGCTAAGCGGGCTTTCCGCGGCTACGGTCAGCAGGTACCGGTCCGGAGAGAGGACCCCTGCAGCGGGGAGCAGCCGGCTTACAAGGCTTGGCAATGCGTTTGCAGCCCTTGCGGAGCGTAAGGGCATCAGCGGGATCGACAGTGCTGCAGTGCAGCGGGATCTGCGGTCGGCCTGTTCTGAAAACGACCGCGGCTTCGATGCGGCAAGCTTTCATTTCAATTTTTCTCTTATGACAGAAACCCTCTCTTTAAATCTGAGCGATATGGCGCGTACCATGGGTTATGACACATCCTACCTTTCCCGCATCGGCGCAGGGAAGAGGACACCGGCCGATCCGGAACGGTTCGTGCAGGAGGCCGTGACCTATGCGCTTAAGGCCCGCGGCGGCAGTGAATACCAGGCAAAGCTCGCCGGTCTTTTAGGATGCCGGGAGAAGGACATTGCCGATAAGAAAAGCGCATACGACAGGCTGTACGGGTTTCTTTACAGCGATTCGGAAAGTCCGAGACGATATGCGGAGAGCTTCCTCTGTACGATGAACTCATTCAATATAGATGAGTATCTTAAGGAAAACAGCAGGTACGATCTGTCAGGAGCCGGGGACCGGGGAAACGTGGCAGGAGAGATCCCCGAGATGACCTATGATCTGGCGCATGTCCCTTTTATTGTACAGGGTTTTATCCGAAGAACGATCCCGGAACACCCGGATGCGCCGCTGACGATATGCTGGAATATCCCGGATAAGCCGTACGGTGAGAACGGGGAAGTCGATCTCAGACTTACGGAGACAGTCGCCCGAATGATGGCGAGCGGTGCCAGGATCAGGCTCATTCACTGCGGGGCGAACTCGGTCGAAGATATGACGGCCTGGATGACACAGTGGATGCCGTTATATCTGACCGGCCGGATAGATCCGTATTATCTTGAAGGCGGGAGCGGCCGGATATTTCACAGCGCTTTTTTTCTGTCAGGCAACGGGGTCCTTCAGATCGAGGAGATTGAAGGGCATGCGGACAGGGGCAGGATCGTTTTTTCCGAGGCCAAGGATGACCTTATCTATTATTCGCGCAGGGCGGAGGATCTGATCTCACATTCGGAAAAAGCGCTTGAAGTCATATCGAGCGCTGATCGTGAAAAAAGAGACGGATTTCTGATGCAGGATGCCGATGTGACCGGCAAACGCAAGACACTTCTTTCCACGCCCCCTACCTACACAGCGTCTCCGGAATTGATGAAGACCCTGTTTGACCGTAACGGAACGGGGGAATCGGACAGGAGACGGATACTGGACTATATCGACAGGGAACGGGGCCGCATATTAAAGATCATGGAGCATTCCGAGCAGGAGGATCATATCCCGTACATCACACGAAAGGACTATGCAAAGAATCCCATCCATCTTTCGCTTTCAGGACTTTTTTACGAAAAGGACATCTTTTATACCTATGAGGAATACATGAAGCATGTGGAGGATACACGGCGCTTCGAAAGGGAAAACCGCAGGTACCGCGTCATATTGAGGGAAGGGATGCCGTACCGGAACATCCAGATATTTATGCACAGCGGCAAGTGGGTCATGATATCCAAAAATAAAACACCGGCGGTACATTTCATAATCAGACATCCGGGACTTATCGACAGTCTGGAAAAGATGATAGAGATATACACGAGGAACGGGTAGGAAACCGGAGAGAGAAGGGGTCGTTTTCCGGCTGTCCCCACCGTTGTTTCCACCGCTGTTTCCATCCTCTGTTCCCACCACTGTTTCCGCCTTGTCAAAACCTGTTGACAAGACGGAAATTGACTTTTATACTATTGAAGTTGTAAGTCGGTTAACAGGGGAGACGAATTTATTATGAGAGGAAAGATCTTCGGGATCTGCCGCAGATCATGCGTGGCGGTATTTACGGCATTTGCCGCGTTTATGCTTATGTCCTGCGGAAATGCAGGGCAGGACACGATCAGGATCGGATATGTCAATCCGACAACGGGCGCCCTTGCCGGGAACGGAGAGGGCTGTGACTGGGTAGTGGCCCGGATGGAGGAATATCTTGCCGGGCATCCGATAAAGGTCAACGGTGAGGAGAAGGCCTGCGAGATCATAGTCTATGATTCGGAAAGTGACGCCAATAAATGTTCGGAGCTGACACAGAAGCTTATCGAAGAAGATAATGTGGACATGATCATCGCGATACAGACGCCGAACACCGTGATACCCGTGGCAGAGGTTGCGGAGAGATACGAGGTTCCGTGCATCGCCACACAGTCGCCCATAGATTCCCTGGCGAACTCACGGGATGAATTCAAATGGACTTATTGCTCATTTTATACGCTTGACGATGTCTATGAGTCACAGAGAGCGTTATGGACCGCGGCGGGCTGCGGCGTCGGGAGCGGAGCAAAGGTCGGACTTCTTTTTGCCAATGACGCCGACGGCACGGCATGGCACGAGCTTTTTGTAAAACGCCTTGCCGAGGATGGTTACACGGTAGTGGATCCGGGGCAGTATCCTTCGGGAACCACGGACTTTACCAATCTGGCGAATAAGTTTAAGACCGAGGGCATAGATGTGATCGCCGGGACCAATATCCCCCCGGATTTCATGAATTCGTACAATGCGATAATAAGCGCGGGAGTGGAAGCAAAAGGAGTCACGATGGGAAAGTGCTGCCTGCTGCAGTCGGATGTGGAAGCGCTCGGAGATCTGGCCGACGGGATCATGACCCAGGTGTGGTGGGCTCCCACAAACCCGTATTCCTCGGAGCTTACCGGGATCTCATCTGAGGAGCTGGATAAAGCTTACCGGGCGGACCACGACGGCAGAGTCATGCCGCAGCCTGCGGCATACGCCTATGAAGCGCTTGAGCTTGCGGTGCATACATTCAACAACAGCAGCTCTCTTGAAAAGGAAGACATTCGCGCTGCCCTGAGTTCCCTGGATGTGGATACGGTGATCGGTCATGTGAAATACGATCAGAAGATGAAAGGACTCACCTTTGCGAGAACGGTCCTTTGCGGAGGACAGTGGCAGAGGGAGGACGGAGAGCTTACGCTTAAGATAATAGACAACTCCCTGCATCCCGAGATACCTCTCACGGGAGAATACCAGCCGGGGAATGCCACGAACAAAAAATAATGAAGCAGGATGCAGCGGTTTTTGATAATGTAGAAGCGGGATACGGCAATGTCCGTATTCTGAACGGCCTTTCCTTCCGTGTTGCGGAAGGAGAGGTTTTTGGCGTTATAGGACCTAACGGCTGCGGGAAAACGACAATGCTCAATGCTCTTTCCGGTATGATAAGACCTTCAAAAGGGATGATTAGCTGTTTCGGGAAGGAACTGAACCGGCTTGAGGCATACGAAAGATGCAGGCTTGGCATAGGCAGGACATGGCAGATCCCCAGACCCTTTGCCGGGATGTCGGTATATGAGAATACGCTTGCGGCTGCCGTACACGGAGCCGGGAGAAAGAACCTTTTAAGGGATCGAAGAAGCGGGCGCAAGGAGTCGGATACAGCGCTTAAGGCGCTCGAGGAGACGGGACTTGCCGAAAAAAAGGATATGCCTTCGGGAGAGCTTACGCTGCTTGACCGCAAGCGTCTGGAGGTTGCAAGGGCCATGGCATCGGAGCCCAGGCTGCTTCTCCTTGATGAGGTGGCGGCGGGACTCACGGAAGCGGAAACCACGCAGATAACGGATCTGGTGGCAGGATTAAAGGAAAAGCATTACACGGTCATCTGGATAGAGCATAATATCGAGACCATGATGAAGGCTACGGACCGGCTGATGTGCATGTCGGAGGGAAGGAATGTGCTGACGGGGGATCCGGCAGAGGTGATGGCGTCGGAGACCGTCGAAAGGCTGTATCTTGGAGCGGATGATGAGTGAAGAGATCCTGCGGCTGGAAAATATAAAGGCAAACTACGGGGATTTCCCCGCGGTCGATGATGTGAGCATCTGCATCGGGGAGGGAGACATAGTGTCCGTCCTCGGAACTAACGGCTCGGGGAAGACCACGCTTATGAACTGCGCAGCCGGACTTATCCGTCCTTCAGGGGGCAGGATATTCCTGCGGGGAGAGGATATAACGGAAATGCCGCCGGAGCTCAGGGTCAATGCCGGACTGGCACTCGTGCCCCAGGGGGGGAGATGCTTTGCAAGGATGTCGGTGGAAGATAATCTGCTGACGGGGAGCTACAGCAGGAGGGCCCGGAAACAAAGCCGGGATTCACTGGAAAAAGTCTATTCTCTGTTTCCTGTCCTTAAGGAAAAGAGAAAGCAGCAGGCAGGGACGCTTTCGGGAGGAGAGAGGCAGATGACCGCGATAGGAAGAGCGATGATGTCCCGGCCTTCCGTCATGCTGTTTGACGAGCTGTCACTCGGACTTGCTCCGGTCGTTGTAAAGGAGATATATGCGAGGCTTACGGAACTGAACGGTTCCGAGCGGATGACCATCGTGCTCATAGAGCAGGATACGAGAAGGGCAATGAGGATGAGCAGCTATACATACATAATGCTCAAGGGACGCATCGTACTGGAAGGAAGATCCGATGCATTAAAGGATGAAGACGTGAAGACGGCTTATTTCGGGATATGATCATGTACATATTACAGGTATTGATAAACGGGATACTGTTAGGCGGCGTGTATGCGATACTCGGACTCGGGATGTCACTGACACTGGGAATAGTAAAGCTTACAAACCTTGCGCACGGGGAGTACATCATCCTCGGAGCTTATGCCTCAATGGTGCTTCAGTCCGCGCTTGGAGTGGATCCGATCCTTTCGCTTTTTATTTCGGTGCCGTTATTATTTGCCGGCGGTTACCTGCTGCAGAGGCTCCTTGTGAACAGGGCCATGAAGGACGGAGCCGAATCCGCGCTGCTTGTGACCTTTGGGATCTCGGTGATACTGAAGGATGCATTGCTGCTCATATTCGGCGCCGATGCCAGACACATCACGGTATCCTACGGTAATGAGAGCATCATGATAGCAGGCTTAAGCATTCCGCTTTTAAACATCCTTCTGATACTGATCTCGGGAGCGTCTATTCTGTTCCTTGAGCATTTCATGCAAAAGACCATGACGGGAAGAGCGATCAGGGCGGTCTCCGATGACACCGAAGCGGCGGCGCTCACGGGTATCAATGTCGGACACATGTTTGCGCTGGCAGCGGGCATAGCGGCGGCTACCGCTGCGGTCGCGGGTCTTAGCGCAGGTATGAAATGGACATGGTATCCGTCAAGCGGAGGTCATTATCTGCTGATCGCTTTTGTGATAGTCGTGATCGGGGGACTCGGCAATGTCGGAGGGACATTTGCCGCAGGGATAGTGTTCGGTCTGATCCAGGTGATCGGTGGGGCAAGCTACGGCATGCTAATAAGCTATATCTTTCTGGTAGTGATCCTGACGCTGAAGCCGCAGAGTATGTTTCCTCGGATAAAGAAGCTTACGGGAGGGCGGGGAAATGATGCCGGCCGGTGACAGGACAAAAAAAGGACTGATAGTCACAGGCGTCCTGTTTATGGTGCTGTTTGTGATCGGGATCACGGGGATCGGCGGGAGCAATGTCCTTCGCTACGGTTTTCGTATATTGCTCTATATCACGATAGGTGAAATGTGGAATCTGCTGTCGGGATATGCCGGTCTTACAAGCCTTGGCCAGCAGGCATTCATAGGGCTGTCGGGTTATGCGCTCGCAGTCGCAACGACTAAGTACGGCCTGTTCTATCCTTTAGGCATTGTGGCAGGTCTTGTGATAAGTCTGGGTGCGGCCTTTGTACTGTCCTTTCTTCTACTCAGGATCGAGGGGATGTATTTTTCGATCACTACCTGGGTCGTGGCCGAGGCCCTCGGGACCTTATTTATGAGCCTTATGTACGTAAACAGGGGAGCGGGCATGACGGTGTCTGCGGAGCCTTATCCCAGGATCGGCACATTATATTTGATGGCACTGGTACTCTGCTTTGCTTCAATGATCACGATGATCCTCCTGCCGGGATCGGAGTTTGGTCTCGGGGTCAGGGCGATGCGCGATGACGTGCAGGCAGCGGAGTCCTTAGGAGTAAACGTTAAGCGGAGCAGGCGTATCATCTATCTCGTCGCGGCGGGTTTTACCGCGCTTGCCGGTTCTTTGTTTTTTCTTAATAAGGGAACGATCTATCCGGAGAGCGGTTTTGATATCGGCTGGACGATCTCCATGGTATTTATCGTGATAATCGGGGGATCGGGGACCGTTGCGGGACCTGTTGCGGGTGCCGTGATCTATGTCTTTTTAAGTGAGATCCTGGCGCATTATCCCGGCTGGTCCAATATGATCCTCGGAGCCATAGCGATCCTTATGATCCTTTTCTGCCCGCAGGGAGTGATACCGGCTATTGGAGCTGCAGTAAGAAACAGCGCAAAAAGACGGCGGAAGGGTTCCGACGGATGCAGGGAATTGGATTATTGAAATTTATATATTATACTGTTAAGAGGTGAGACTATAGAGGGTTGATCATTTTCATACGTTGAAGAGTAATGATCTAAGTGTTTACATGGATAGGAGGAATCAGATCATGGTATGTCCACACTGCGGTGAAAAAAATGCCGACGGGGCGAAGTATTGCGTCAGATGCAGCGCAACCCTTCCGAGAAAACAGGGCGGAGGACAGGGGAGAGGCCCCGGGGGCGGCATCGATCCCAAAACGATCATCATAATAATCCTTGCGGCTCTGGTCGTTATAGCAGGGATAGTATTTATCCACTCAAAGCTTAGTGACAACAGCGAGGAACCGTCCGAGGAGGCTACTACCGAGGAAGAGACAGAAGAGGTGACGGAAGAAGAGACCGAAGAAGCTACGGAGGAAGCGACCGAAGAGGCGACCGAAGCGGCCCGTTCCGACTGGTTTTCGGATCAGGGACTGTCGCTGTCCGATGCTTCAAACAGTTTCACTTTCAATACGATGAAAAATGACGGAGCGAACGATACCGAGGAGATGGAGGTGACCTCCAAGGTGACTCTTACCGAATCCACAGAGAATGTTTCGGACGGATACAAGATAGTCCAGGCGGTCTTTGTCCACGATATAAGCAATGCGAACGGTGACAGAGGGATCATCGCGGACGGAGTATTTGACCGTTATACCGGAACATTTTACGGCTTTGAAGAAAAGCAGCCCGAGCAGGATGATGACAGCAAGGCGGATCTTGAGGGCTTTGTCAGGATAACCGACGGGGATTATAAATACGATATCGCGGTCAAGACCGAGCAGAAGGTCAATGCTCCCATAGTCACGAAAACCATAACGGTAGTCTGTCCGAAAGATTACGACGGCGCGATATTCTTTGCGGGATACAACAGCCTGGATCTTGATAATAAACGGGCGGAGCTCGATATGGGTGAGAGACTCTATACCTTTGATGAGCTTCCCTTTAAGGATGACGGGCACGATACCTATTATTTCCAGTATGAGAAACCGGATACCACCGGCAGCTCATTCTGGGGAACGTACGATGCCGAGGCAGCTTCGACGACCGAGGAGACCCCTTCGGAATCCGAGCCCTCGAGACCTGCCCAGTAACCGGACAGCACATGAATGAAAACAGCATTTAGTGCAAAACGGATAAGACAGGAGATCAACTCCTTTTTGATGATAACAGTGGGGGCTGTCATCGCAGCTTTCTCTCTGGAGGAGTTCCTTGCGCCAAATAGTATTTTTGACGGAGGAGTAGTCGGAATCGCCATGATCCTGGATGAATTCCTGCCGTTCGATGTCGGAGTGCTGGTGGTGGTGATCAACATTCCGTTCCTGATCATAAGCTATAAGACGATAGGCAGATCCTTTGCGCTCAAGGCAGTTTATTCCATGGTACTGTTTTCTTTTATGACCTCCATATTCGGGCCTATGGTCAATGCGACGCAGGACAAGATCCTTGCGACCGCTTTCGGAGGAGTGCTGCTGGGAGCCGGAGTAGGTCTGGTATTAAGAGGAGGCGGCTGCCTGGACGGCACGGAGATCGTGGCTTTGATGTTATATCGCAAATACGGTTATTCCGTCGGAAATACGATCTTATATATAAACGTGGCGATATATACCATAGCCGGGATCCTCTTCGGACTTGATAACGGTATGTATTCGCTGCTCATGTATTTTATCACCTCCAAAGTCATAGACATGGTGGATATGGGTGTGAACAACGCCAAATCGGTCATGATAATAACCGAAGAAGGACAGGGGCTTGCGGACGAGATCTATAAACAGCTCGGGCGGACGGTGACCTTCCTCAAAGGAGAGGGGATGGTCAGCAGGAATCAGATGGACATACTGTACTGCGTGGTCAATCGTGCGGAGCTTTTCACACTGAAGGGGATAATAAACGATTTCCCCGGGAGCTCCTTCAGCACCGTGTCCGAGGTTTCGGAGATCGTCGGAAATCATATAAAAAAGACCGTCATACGCAAACCGGCAAAGAAATCCGATAAGGCTGAGCCGGGAGCGGATAAAGTAACGGACACAGGGGTGAACACAGGGGCGGATAAGCCTGAAGCGGAAAAAGATATCAATAAGCCGGAGTGATCAGCACTCCGGTTTATCATTTACCGAAAGATTTTTTTAGCTGCTTTTTGTGCGCGCAGAGCTTTTCCTTACAGTTTTTGCACGAAAGATAATCATTGGTGTTTTCGGAAAAGCGTTCCGGATGCAGGAAAAACGTGATCTCCCATCTGATGAGCAGCGCGATCGAGAGTATCAGAAGTCCCTTTGCGTAGATATTGTCCACAAAAAACAGCGGAGTAAACATCATCGCATAATCCCAGTTATAAATACGGCAGGTGACACAGCATTTATTCTTCAGTAACCAGGTCTGAAAGGGGCAGAAGAAGAGGATGCATATAATATCGCATACCGAATACGCGCTGCAGAGGAGGATCATTGCGCCGTCATCAAGCAGACCTGACATATGAAGGGCTCCAAACAGACCGTTGAAGACGATCCAGATCAGGGCGACCAGCACCGTGGCATTGTTGTCCTGGATCACGATCTCTTTTTTTCCGGTATCGATATGATTTTTCGCGAACTGTTTTTGACAGCCCGGACTTTCGTATGATGAAGGGAAAAAGCGGAATACCATCTCGACCGCAAAGACAAGCCATACGATTATAAGGACCACGGGACTTTGTTCGAGGCTTTTTGTATTAAAATCGCCGATATTGAACTTAAACGATGCATATCCTGCAAGCAATACCGCAAAGATGACCGAACGATATAAAAGCCTGAAATAATGCCAGGCGCATATTACGCTGATCTTATGCTTTTTCATATTCTCCGTATCTTTTTTATTTTCCATATCTTTTTTCCTCTGCCATTGAATTATAACAAAAATCAATAAAAAAAACTGATCATTATGATCCGGGCAGATACAGGGGGGAAGCAAAAAGTGCCGAAAAAGTGCCGGGGTCCGGAGGAGAAGAAAGAGGGGAGACGCAGTGATGATGAAAAAGCTTTTACAAAAGGTCTGTGAGGTAACAGAGATCCTCGGATTGTGGTATAATCTTATGAAATCATTTGGCGGGCATGCTTTTCATTTATTATGAAGGAAGCGACAGGAGGAAAGCATCATGCAGCATTTTACATATTACCCGAAGGGGGTCTGCTCGAGACAGATAGATTTTGATCTTGATGAAGAAGGAAAGATCCACGATCTTAAGTTTGTCGGGGGCTGTGACGGGAACCTGAAAGCGATCGGGATCCTGCTTGAAGGCACGGACGCCCGTGAGGCAGCGGAAAGACTAAGAGGCAACGATTGCAGAGGCCGGGGGACGTCATGCGCCGACCAGCTTTCAAAGGCGATCGACGGGATGGCGCTTTCCTGAAAAGACTGCCAAAGCCCATCCTACGGAAAAAGAGATAGCCGGAGCGGTTCATTTCTGCCGGACTCTGCCGTAAGGGTGGGGAAATCTATACATTACCCAGATAAACGTGATCCAGATGACCGGAGGCCACCGAGCGCAGCCTTTGCATAAGCTTAATGTCTGTGGGAGGCGTATCGGTCATCATGTACTGCGGGAAATATCTGGTAATGTGGAGGATGATCCCGGGATCGATCCCTGCTATCCAGGCGGCTTCTTTTTCCATATCAGACGGCTCGTCGCTTAATCCGGGTACGATAAGGGTGGTAAGCTCGATATGAGCTGAGGCATGAGCCGCTTTTATAAAAGTCTTTACCGTATCGAAGTCGCCTCCCAGAGATCTGTATCCTTCGGAGGAAAACACTTTCAGGTCTATGTTCATTGCATCTATAAAGGGAAGAACCTCTTCAAGGATCTCAGGGTTTATGTTCCCGTTCGTCACGAGGACATTTACCAGTCCGGCTTTCTTTACAAGCTTTGCGGTTTCCAGAACATATTCATAAGCTATAAGGGGTTCATTGTAGGTGTAGGCTACACCTATATTGCCGTGAGAGCCTGCCAGTTCGACAGCAAGTTCGCAAAGCTCCGTCGGGGAAAGCTTTTCGGTGCGGAAAGCTCCTTTGAGTCCTGTCTGTGAGATCTCGTGATTCTGACAGAACCTGCAGGACATATTGCATCCGAAGCTTCCGACGGAAAGGACAGGGCTTCCCGGCATGAAACCGGCCAGAGGTTTCTTTTCTATGGGGTCCAGCGCGGTAGCCGTAAGGGAACCGTAAGACACGGGAACAATGCGGCCGTCTTTATTGTGCCGCGCACGGCACCGACCGGTCTGTCCCTCCGATAACCTGCACCGGTGCGGACATACCGGGCATACAGAAATCTGATCGCTGCCTGTAATCCTGTTTTCCATGGGTCAGATATGCCTTACGACTTCAAATCTCTGCAGTGTCAGCTCTTCTGAGGGCCCTATCCCCGCCTTCTGTCTTGCGATATCGATCTGCTGCTCCACGGTATCAACGCCGTCGAGATCAGGCAGAAGAAGACCCCGGCGCATTCCGTTTGAAACTATCACGCCGTAGCGTTTTACATCAAGTTCATCATATGAGGTTACCGGCTCAGCTTCACCAAGCACATCAACGTTGATCTCAAGGTCATCCAGTTCGTCCTCTTTTACCGGGGAGAACCGGGGATCTCTTGAGACTGCCGAAACCGCATTCTCCCGGATCTCTTCGGCAACACTGCCGCAGGTTGCGGAGATAGTCCCGATACACCCTCTTAACATCCCGAATTCGTGCACGGATACAAAGGCACCGGCCCGGGTCTGAAGCATTTCGTCCGGAAGCCCTTCAAGGTCCGGGAGTTTTTTGCCTTTCACAAAATTGTTGATGGTTTCTCTGGCAAGCCTGACATATGCGTCCATGGCATCCGCTCCTTTCTCTTTCCCGGCAGCGGGCCGGTCATCGTCTCTGATCCTGAATATCGCGATCCCGTATCCGACACCGAACGTTGCTTCATGCGACAGGACTTCGCTTTTGACATTATGGGAATGAAGGATCCCGCTCAGAATGACAAAAGAACGATGTCCGCATTCCTGGCTCTTGTCCAGCAGCCGTTCATCAAATTGCGAGAGTTCGGAAAGAGCGCCCCTTTTGATCACATCCATGAGCATGGAGTCGTATTTCGGCCCTTCGGGCCGATAGCCGTAAGGCCCGTCGGCTTTTTGACAGTGGGAAAGGTCTCCGCTTGCGATGACCACGATCTTTTTGTCGGTCCTTGAGGCGACACGGTCGATAACTCTTCCAAGGCTTTTGTGAACATCGAGCGAAAAACCGGAGAGACCTATGCGGACCAGTTTGTAACCGGTATATCTTTTGTTGATGAAGTAAAGGGGGACCATGGTACCGTGATCCAGACGAGGATCCGTTTCTCCGTCGGTACCGGCCGGGATCCCGGCGCTCTCAGCGGCATCGCAGATCTGCTGAACAAGTTCGGTGTCATAGTCCACTTCGAAGGAGACCTCGGGAGCGCCGAAGCTTCCAAAATTTCCGGAGGCATGCGTCCCGGGTGATATATGAAAGTAGTCGGAATACATGGTCGCATGAGGAGAGGTAACGATGATGGTGTCAGGCTGTATGTCTGCGATCCGTCTGGATACTTTCTCGAATGCGCTTTCTGTTGAATGTATCTTCCATTGCTCGCCTCTTCCTATCTCGGGTACTGCGACCGGAGGGTGAGGTACCATGAATGCTTCTGTTATCGGCATGGGCATACTCCTTCTTTTCGGTAAGCTCTCTTACACAGTCGACCATAATCGGTACTATTTCAACTTTACTACCAAAATACAGAAGCATCAATACATTAAAAATAATTGCAAGGGTCATTGTTCCGGTCATCATGCGAACCTCCGTGTATTATACTGAATGAGTTTATATGCCGCTGTCATCATCTTATGAAAGGATTTTCTCAAAATGAATGTACATTAAGACGGACAGCATCATTTGGCGCGGGAGGTGACAGAATTGAAGTGACAGGTTAAATGCGTATGGGATTGTTGACCCTGTTTCAGCAGTTCTAGTATAATCATGGCGATGGATGATTTTATAAGAAGGGTACTAAAGATTTTTCATATCAGGCTTTCGGAGGGAAAGGAGACGGCTCTGATCCAGTTCGTTAAGTTCGGGATAGTGGGAGTTTCCAATACTCTGCTGAGCTATGCGATCAACGTGGTGATCCTGCTCGCGCTTTCCCCACTGAAGCTTTCCTGGGATTATTTTGCGGCAAATGTGGTCGCGTTCATCCTCAGCGTAGCCTGGTCATTTTTCTGGAACAATAAATATGTGTTCGTGAAGAAGGACGGAGAGAAGAGGAACATCTGGGCCGCGCTCTTAAAGACATATATTTCCTATGCGCTTACCGGTCTTGTGCTGGCCAATGTCCTTTCTTATATCTGGATCGATGTGGTGGGCATATCAAAATTCATCGCGCCGCTGCTCAATCTGATAATAAGTGTTCCCGTGAATTTCCTTATGAATAAGCTCTGGGCATTCAAATGAACCCATATAAAGCCCCCGTTTCAGGAGCGCGGGCAGGATAAAAAAAGTAGTTGCATTTTGAGTTAGTCTATGCTAACATATCACATGGTTAGCAATGACTAACACATACATTTATATTTCTCCTATACTATAATATCCGTTCCGGGGGTGGGATACCGGAACGGATATTATACTGTTCAGCGTTATGGGACGGGCTTCAGTCTGCAGCGTTTCTGATGATCTCTGCCTTAAGCGCAGGGTTCCCCTCGCTTTGATCGCGATCGATGTTTATCACGTCACCCTCACCGGCCCCGTCGGAAAGGATGGCTCTTGCTGCAAGGGTTTCCACGTTCTTTTGCATGTACCGCTTCAGCGGACGAGCGCCGTATACGGGATCATATCCGCCGTCGGCTATGATTTTTTTCGCTTCGTCCGTAAGGGTTATGGAGAGCTGCTTATCGGCAAGTCTCTTGTTCGTGTCCGCGATAAGGAGCTCGATGATCCCTTTGATATTTGCCTTGGTCAGCGGCCTGAATTCAATGATCTCGTCCAGCCGGTTCAGGAATTCGGGCCTGAAGTGGGAGCGCAGCTCCGCGTCAACCGCCTGATGAGCCTCACTGCTTATACGTCCCGAGTCATCGATACCTTCCAGAAGGTATTGAGAGCCTATATTGGACGTCATGATAAGGATGGTATTCTTGAAGTCCACGGTCCTGCCCTGAGAGTCCGTTATGCGTCCGTCATCAAGGACCTGGAGCAGCACATTGAACACATCCGGATGGGCTTTTTCGACCTCATCGAAGAGCACCACGGAATAAGGGTGTCTCCTGACCGCTTCGGTAAGCTGACCGCCCTCGTCATATCCTACATATCCGGGAGGGGCTCCTATGAGCCTTGATACCGAGAATTTTTCCATATATTCGGACATATCTATCCTGACGATGTTGTTTTCATCGTCAAACAGTGCTTCGGCCAGAGCCTTTGCGAGCTCGGTCTTGCCGACTCCGGTAGGGCCCAGGAAGAGGAAGCTTCCGATTGGCTTTGACGGATCCTTGATCCCGGCCCTTGACCTTATGATCGCATCGACGACCTTTTCGACGGCTTCGTTCTGGCCGATCACGCGTTTATGAAGAGTGTCTCCCAGATGGAGAACCTTTTCCCTCTCGCCTTCATTCAGCTTGGAGACGGGGATCCCTGTCCAGCGGGATACGATCGTAGCGATCTCGTCTTCGGTAACGGCTTCGTGCACCATCGAGATGTCTTTTGAATTTAAGGCTGATTCTGCGGCTTCAAGTTCGGACTGAAGCTTCGGAAGGTCACCGTACTGAAGCTTGGCGGCTTTTTCCAGATCCCCCTGCCTCTGGGCGATCTGTATCTCATTGTTTACCGACTCTATCTGCTCACGCAGCTCCGAGAGCCTGCCTACGCTCTGCTTTTCATTATCCCACTTGGCTTTGTCGTTCTGGAAGGCCTCGTTCAGCTCGGAGATATCCTTTTGCAGTTCCGAAAGCCGCTGTTTTGACGCATTGTCTTTTTCCTTTTTCAGGGCGGTCTCTTCTATCTGCATCTGAGTGAGCCTTCTCCTCATCTCATCAAGCTCCGCGGGCATCGAATCCATTTCGGTCTTTATCGAAGCGCAGGCTTCATCGACAAGGTCTATCGCTTTGTCGGGCAGGAATCTGTCCGAGATATAACGGTTTGACAGGACTGCGGCAGCTACGAGAGCCGAATCGGCGATCTTTACGCTGTGATATACCTCATAGCGGTCCTTGAGTCCGCGGAGTATCGATATGGTATCCTCCACCGTGGGCTCGTCTACGAGAACCGGCTGGAAACGGCGCTCCAGCGCTTTGTCCTTTTCTATGTATTCCCTGTATTCATCAAGGGTCGTCGCGCCTATACAGTGAAGCTCTCCGCGCGCCAGCATCGGTTTGAGCATATTGCCGGCATCCATTGCGCCGTCGGTCTTGCCGGCGCCGACTATAAGATGCAGCTCGTCTATGAACAGGATGACTCTTCCGTCGGAACGCCGCACTTCCTCGAGGACCGCCTTAAGCCTTTCCTCAAACTCACCGCGATATTTTGCCCCGGCTACGAGGGCGCCCATATCAAGAGAGAAGATCTCCTTTTCCTTAAGTGCATCGGGGACATCCCCGGCTACTATCCTCTGGGCAAGGCCTTCGACCGCGGCGGTCTTTCCGACGCCGGGTTCTCCGATAAGGACCGGATTGTTCTTTGTTTTCCTTGAAAGGATGAGGATGGTGTTGCGGATCTCCGTATCACGTCCGATGACAGGATCAAGCTTTTGTTCTCTGGCTCTGGCGACCAGATTTGTACCGTATTTTTCAAGCACATCGTAGGTGTCTTCGGGATTGTCGGTATTTACGCTCTGATTACCGCGGACTTCGGAGAGGACCTGAAGAAAATGGTCTCTTGTGATGCCGTAATCCTTCAGGATCTCTTTAAGCTCGCGGCCCGGGTGTTTTATCGTTGCGAGAAAGAGATGCTCTACCGATACATATGAATCGCCCATGGCCTTTGCCTCGTCCGGCGCCGAGAGGAGGATCTTATTCAGATCCTGTCCCATATAAGACTCAGCCCCCTGAACCTTCGGGCGTTTTTCTATTATCCCGAGGATACCCTGAGTGAATTCCTCGGTATCTATCCACATCTTTTCAATGAGTTTCTTGATCAGGGAATCGTCCAGCGTCATCAGTGAATAAACGAGATGAGCGGGGACCAGTTCCTGGTTGCCGTAATCCGAAGCGATCTTCTGGCATCCGTTTACCGCCTTGATGGAATTTTGTGTAAATTTGTCTATATTCATATCAGTGCCTCCTTTCCGGGGACCGATCCTATAACGGCCCGTCGTGACTTTGTATCAGGGCGGGCCGGAGATCATTGGTTCAAAACATATACTACATCCAATTGTTAGCACTGTCAAGAGGTGAGTGCTAATCCAAAGGAAGGCTTATTTATAAGCTTTTTTATAAGGTCTTACCGATGCTTGATATTATAAGGCGGGTTTATTTATAATGGATGAAACATGCTCCGGGCTTTTGACAGCTTTCCGCAGGAATCGGACCGGGGGTGTTGGACTGTTATCCGGTTGCACAGAACAGGAGGTATCGCAGTGAGGATTCTGGGAAACATATTATGGATAATATTCGGAGGCCTTTTCAGCGCGCTTGGATGGATCCTTGCGGGGTGTCTGTGGTGTATAACGATAGTGGGCATTCCGATAGGCTTACAGTGCTTTAAGCTTTCTTCGATATCGTTTAATCCTTTCGGTAAAGAGATAATCTATGACGGAGGAACGGTTTCGGTCCTGGTGAATGTGCTCTGGTTCATTTTGTCGGGGCTGGAGCTTGCGATAGGGAATGCGGTCATGGGATGTATACTTTGCGTTACCATTGTGGGCATACCTTTCGGAATGCAGTTTTTTAAGATCGCGAGACTGTCACTGGCTCCGTTCGGGGCAACTGTTGTAAGGACCGAGATCCTTTGATCTTATTATTGACTGATCGCAAAAAAAATCCGGAACAGGAGAGGAAAATATGCCGCTTGAACATAACAGAAATCTGACCGATGCCGGCAATCCGGCAAAGCCGGCCGGTAAAGCCGGGGAGGACATGCTGCTCTATATGAATAAAGAGCATAAAGATCTGACGCTATGGGCGTTGGATATCTTTGAGCGCGGTGCCGGAGACCGGATCCTGGATATCGGCTGCGGAGGCGGTGAGACGATACGGGTCCTTTCGGAAAGGATCCCGACGGGGCATTTCACCGGGATCGATCATTCGGAGGTTTCGGTAAAGCTCTCAGGTGAGACGAATGCTTCGAGTATCCGGGAGGGCAGGACGGAGATCCTGTCGGGGTCCGTTTCGGAGCTTCCTTTTGAAGACGGATCATTTGACAGGATCATCACGGTAGAAAGCTTTTATTTCTGGCCGGATCCCCCGGAAAGCCTGAAGGAGGTATACCGGGTCCTCACGAAAGGGGGAAGGTTCTTTCTTGTATCCGAGATATATGAACGTCCCGACCTTACCGGGCGCAGCAGGAGTAATATCGAAAAATATAAGATGAACGTTCCCGGGATCGGGGAGTTTAAGGAATTGTTCCGTGAGGCCGGTTTTTCGGACACGGAGATACACTTGAAGGACGGAGAGTACTGGATCGTTGTGGAGGGAATAAAGTAAACGGAAGATGTTAAGATACTGTCCCGTTTGTAAGCAGGATCATGATTTTGATCCGTTGATGGTTTCCGGAAAAGAAGATCTGATATGTCCCACATGCGGGAACATCATCGATAAGAACAGCAGGAACCCGGAAAGCAAAGCGGCTATAGAGGAGACCGAGGAAAAGATCGGTCGTGTCTATGCCGCCTTACTGCATATGGGTTATATCTTTTATATGGTCATGGGTGTCATCGGGGCCACAGGTTTTTTCCTTGATGTCAGGATGCTTTTGTATGTGGCTACCGGCATTTCGCTGGCGGTCTATGTTATCCAGTTCCTGACAGGGACCGTTACGTTTCCTTCCGGAGTGATCCTTTTACCGGCGGGAGCGGTGGCCTGTTATTTTTATTTCCATACCATAGAGGGCGCATGCCTTGGCATACATCTCGTATTTCTCATCAGACATCTGATAAGGGATGTCATCTTCAGGCTGGTCCTGACTTTCATCAGAGCCGTATCGGGTGATTAGCCTGCTTATTCCACATCCTGAAGGGCATCGTAGTTTTCTTCGCCGGTCCTGATCTTTACGACTCTTGTTACGTTGTAGACAAAGATCTTGCCGTCTCCGATATGTCCGGTATAAAGTGCTCTCTTTGAGGCTTCCACTACTGCGTCAACGGGGATGCCGCTTACGATGACCTCAACCTTGATCTTGGGCAGCAGGGTCGCATCCAGCTCGACGCCTCTGTAATATTCTCCGGCGCCTTTCTGTATGCCGCAGCCCATTACCTGTGTTACGGTCATGCCCGTTACGCCAAGTTCGTTAAGGGCTTTTTTGAGAGCATCAAATCTTGCAAGCTTTGCGATGATCGCAACCTTATGCATTCCGGTATCGTAGAAAGCGCTTCCTTCGGCCGGTACCATGATCTCTTTGACCACCTTGACCGAGGCATTTTTCTGCGCTTCGGTAGCGTTATCATAGGAGTCTTCTCCAAGGTTTGTGTTCTCGTTTATATCCAGAGCGGTTCCGGTCATATCCTGGATCGCAAAACCTGAGTAAGCGCTGGGAAGACCGTGCTCTGAGCTGTCGAGACCTTCGATCTCCTCTTCATAAGAGGCTCTGAGTCCCAGAGTCTTCTTTATTATAAAGAAGGTGATCACGATAGTTACCACAGTCCAGATTATCGTGCTGATCATGCCGATGAACTGGATCCCCAAAAGCTTGAAGCCTCCTCCGTAAAACAGGCCGAGAAGCTCGTTGCCTTCTGCGTCCGCAAGAGAATAGGTCGGAGCGGAATTTGTGGCAAAAAGACCTACCGCAAGGGTTCCCCAGATCCCGTTTACAAGGTGGACCGCACAGGCGCCGACGGGGTCATCGATACGTAATACATAATCAAACAGCCATACGCCGAATACTACCAGAAGCCCTGCGACTGCACCGATGATCATCGACCCCGGAACATCCACGACGTCACAGGGGGCTGTGATCGCAACAAGACCTGCCAAAGAGGCGTTGAGACACATTGAGACATCGGGCTTACCATATTTAACCCAGGTAAGGATCATGGTGACAACGGTTGCAACCGCAGGAGCTACAGTAGTCGTAATGAATATCGATCCGAGCTGTCCTACCGATGTCGCGGCAGCTCCGTTAAAGCCGTACCAGCCGAGCCAGAGGATGAAAACACCAAGGGCTGCCATAGGAATGTTGTGACCGGGAAAAGCATTTACCTTAGTTATTTTTCCGTTCTTATCCTTCTCGTATTTTCCGATACGCGGACCAAGCATGGCAGCGCCGACAAGTGCGCAGATGCCGCCTACCATATGTATGCAGTTGGAGCCTGCAAAGTCATGAAAGCCCATCTGCGCAAGCCAGCCTCCGCCCCAGGTCCAATGTGCTTCTATGGGATATATCACTGCGGATATGATCGCCGAGTAAACACAGTAGGAGATGAACCTGGTACGTTCCGCCATCGCGCCTGATACTATGGTAGCGGTCGTGGCACAGAATACGAGGTTAAAGATGAAATTTGACCAGTCAAACTCTGCATAATTCGTGAAGATATCCAGGGTCGGAATTCCGACGAGACCGCCGAGAGCATCCTCTCCAAGAAACAGGCCGAAGCCCAGAAAGATGAACATCACGGTGCCTATGCAAAAGTCCATCAGATTTTTCATCAGGATGTTTCCGGCGTTCTTGGCTCTTGAAAATCCCGTTTCGCACATGGCGAATCCTGCCTGCATCCAAAAGACCAGGGCAGCACCGATCAAAAACCAGACGCCGTAGACTTCACCGGATACGTATTCCATAATTTCGTTGTTCATAATGATCCTCCCTTCACCGCAGTTCGGATTTTCGGACTTGCTGTCACGAGTACTGCGATGAAAATATAAAAGGCGCCCGGTTAATACCAAGCGCCTTTGCTTTCATCTATATGTGCCGACTGTATTCGGCTTGTGTAGTATGTTGTATTAATACTTGCAGATATGTGAAAAGCTTTCGTACAGTTCCTCAAAAAAAACTTCTATCTTCTTCATAACGATGCTCCTTTCTTTTGAAACAATGCCTTCAACTTCCATGAGCTGCGTTCCGGCCGGTGAGCGCTACTCGTTATCTTTGCTAAAACCAATATAACGCATTGCAATACCGATGTGAAATACATATAATAAATGTATTATCATACCTTAAAGGTATCAAAGATCGAAGGAGATATAGCGGATGGAATTGCGGCATATAAGGTATTTCATGGCGGTAGCCGAGGAGATGAATTTTACCAGAGCGGCCGAAAAACTGAGCATCGCCCAGCCTCCTCTGTCCCGTCAGATAAAGGATCTGGAGGATGAGCTTGGGGCAAAGCTTTTTGAAAGATCCTCACATGCGCTGAGGCTTACCGAAGAAGGGATAATATTCAAGCAGTATGCCGAACAGATGCTTGAGCTTGAGGGAAGGTCAAAAGATGACATCTCAAAGATGAGCAACAATCTGAACGGGCTCATACATATCGCGACCGTTGAAGGATACGGACCAAGAATGCTCGCGGACTGGATAGCGGGCTTCAGGAAGGACTATTCGGAGGTGCGCTTCGATATATGGTCCGGGACCACTGACGAGATAATAAACCGTACCCACAACGGACTCTGTGATCTGGCGATCGTCATGGAGCCTTTTTCCGATCCCGATGTCATTTCATATCCGATACATTCCGAGCCCTGGGCCGCCATAATACCTAAAAGCGATCCGCTGGCCAAAAAGAAAGGGTCATCGGTGAAACCGGAGGAGCTTGCGGACAAGACCCTGATCATCCCTTCAAGGGCTTCCAGAAGGGAAGAGTTCAGAAGCTGGATGCCGGATCCGAGCAAGCCTCTTAAGGTTGCCTGCAGAGTGGCGCATATCATCAATGTAAGGGAGCTTGCGGGGGCGGGCGCCGGGGTTGCGATATTCCCGCTTGCCAAGGGGATAATGGAAGACGATGATGAAGTAGTGGTCAAGGCGATAGATCACCCCGAGGCTGTTGCTTCATATCTTCTTATAAAGAGTAAAAAGCGTTCGCTGTCAAGGGCGACCGAAGCATTTTGGGACTTTGCGGTTAAGGCTAAGCCGGATGGAAAACGCGGCAGGGGCGGAGGGAGGTTTTAATTAATGAAGATAATACTTGCAAGCTCATCTCCCAGAAGGAAGGAGCTGCTTGAGCAGGCCGGGATAGTGTTTGAAACGGATACATCCGAAGCGGACGAGACCGTGGAGGAGAAAATGTCCCCCCCGGAATATGTGGAGGAACTGTCGGGCAGGAAAGCGGCGGCGGTCGCGGCAAGACATCCCGGGGATGTCATAATAGGAGCGGATACCATTGTCGCGCTTGAGGGCGATATACTCGGCAAGCCATCGGATGTGAAGGAGGCATACCGAATGCTGAAAAGACTTGCGGGGAAGACACATTCGGTATATACGGGCGTGACGATCCTGTACCCAAAGCCTGACGGGCAGCATTCGGCGGAGTGCTTTCATGTAAAGACGGATGTCAAAATGTATGAAGAGAATGAGAGGCTGATAAGAAAATATGCGAATTGCGGAGAACCTCTCGACAAGGCAGGGGCCTACGGGATACAGGGCAAAGGAGCGGTACTGGTCGAGCGGATCGAGGGTGATTACAGCAATGTAAAGGGACTTCCGCTGGCAGAGGTATACAGACGGTTATACAATAAAGGAGTGTTTGAGAAATGAACGCGCGATGTTATGATCAACAGGCAGGTTCATGTCTTTACGGGAAAGGAGGCTATGGTCCGTGAAACAGATCACATTGGGAAAAACAGGGATAACGACCCCGAAAAACGCATTCGGTGCGCTTCCGATACAGAGGGTGAGCATGGAAGAAGCCGTAAAGCTCCTCAGAAAAGCACATGAAGGCGGCATGACTTATTTTGATACCGCCCGCGCATATACGGACAGTGAGGAAAAGCTTGGTGAGGCTTTTGAAGGGATCCGAGACGATATCTTCATAGCGACCAAGACGATGGCGGATACGCCTGAAAAGTTCCGGGAGGATCTGGAGACCAGCCTCAGGAATCTCCGCACGGACCATATAGATGTGTATCAGCTGCACTGCGTACCACGCTGCTACAGGCCCGGAGACGGGACCGGGATGTACGAGGCGCTCCTGGAGGCAAAGCGACAGGGCAAGATCCTTCATATAGGGATAACGGCGCATAAGATAGGAGTCGCGGAAGAGATCGTTGAAAGCGGACTTTATGAGACGCTTCAGTTTCCGTTTTCATATCTTGCCACTGACAGAGATATCGCGCTCGTCAAGGCGTGTGAAGAGGCCGACATGGGATTTATCGCCATGAAGGGACTCTCGGGAGGACTGCTCAATAACTCCGAAGCCTGTATGGCATATATCGATCAGTATCCCGTGCTTCCGATATGGGGGATACAACGGGAGACGGAGCTTGACGAATGGCTCGGGTTTTTCAGGGAAGAGGCCGTTTTAAGCGATGAGATAAAGGCTTTGATAGAGAAAGACCGAAAAGAGCTTTTGGGTGAATTCTGCAGAGGCTGCGGTTATTGTTCCCCCTGTACGGCAGGGATCACGATCAATCAGTGCGCGCGCATGTCGCAGATGATCCGCAGGGCGCCGTCAAAGGCCTGGCTTTCGGAACACTGGCAGGCCGAGATGATGAAGATAGAGAAGTGCATCGACTGCGGAGCCTGTATGAAACGCTGTCCGTATGAGCTTAAGATACCGGAGCTTCTGCGCAAGAATCTGGCGGATTATAAAGAGATACTGGCAGGAAGAGTCAAGGTTTAGGCCACGATCGGGGTCTGAGCAGTGCCACAGGTCAGGGGATCAGTGTCGTAAGTCAGGGCCTGATCAAGGGGGCGGATAAGGCTGCGGCGTGATCGGACCGTGCCGGGGATATCGAAGACCTTGTCGTAAATTTCGAAAAAAGTCTGATCGGCATCCAGTATGTGCGGGGAAAGATCCAGAGAATTCCACAGCTCCTCATTGAATCCCGTACGAAGATCCCGGATATAAGAAGTGTAAACCCTGTCGAAGGCTTCGCTTTTTCTTTTTTGTACGATCCGGATCTTATTCGCATCCGTCTGCTCAAGATCCAGGGTGCTGAGGCATTTGACTATGGATACTCCCTCATCGGTGACGATGGGGGAAGAGACCTCATCGTTCGAGAGCTCAAAGCAGGCTTCCACAAATTCCGGTGAGAATTCGTCGGTATCCTTGCCGAATGAATATTTTGACTGAGGCGCATCGTTGTAGTCGTCTGCAACGGAATCAAAGCTCGTGCCTTCCCCGAGCAGGGCATAGGCGGCATTTGCCCTCTGCATGGCTTCAGCTTCGTTGTCACCGGTTATCAATATCCTCTGAATGGTGATTATCCGGGCCTCATCGTCGGATATCTCGGGATCTATATCTCCCGTGATCTCATCGTAGACCTTATAGGCAAGCGCATAGTCTTTATAAACAGAGAGCAGGGTATCCCGGTCGATCCGCATGGCAGAGATATCCCCGTCTGACAGTGAATCCATATACTGATCTGCGGCTTCTTCGCATTTTGCTATGTCTTTCGCATCAAGGGCGATACCCCGGTCGGCGGCCATAAGACCCATTGCTTTGACCTGGGCGAGCCTTGAAAGGGCGATCGAGGTCAGTCTGTCGGAAACATTGATCCCGTCAAGAGTGCGGTCCATAAGACCGTCTCCGTACACCGATCCGTAGCTTTTTTCGGTGTTGCAGATATAGGTCAGGGCTTCGGGAACATAGCATTTGCTGTCTCCGATAAAGAAGAGCTCGTTCTCTTCGAAACCGGTCGTAAGGACGACCCGTCGGTCCCTTTCCTTTTCTTTATCGCCGCATCCTGTGATCATAAGGAGGCAGACCGTTATCATAATGAAAAGACATCTGATCTTCATGCGGCTTATTTTACCATAAAAATCCCGGGGCGCACCATTTCACAACGCAACTTGTTTTTTATGGATATGAGGGTATAATATAAGCATTTAGCGACCGAGTCCGGGCAGTGTGATATAATAAGGAAATCGATCGGCTCTATCCGGAACGGCTGAATGATCAAGGATAGTGAATCATCATTACGGAGGTATTGTTCAATGAAGAAATTCTTAAAGGGAGTATTGGGAGTAGCAGTGATCGGAGCTGCTGCAGCCGGGGTTTATTATTATCTGACCGGCAACAAGTATTCGGATATCGAAGATTTTGATGAAGAGACCAACGACGATCTGCAGGATTTCCTTGACAGTGAGAAGGAAGAAGAGGGCGAAGATCACTATGTAACGCTCGACCTCACGAAGGAAAAGGCATCCGATGACGACAAGATAATAGGTGATGTGAGCGATGAAGAAAGCAAGGTCGTCAAAGCCGATTCGGATGAGAGTGAAGAGGTGGAAGGATTTAACTTCAGCGACCTCACAGACTGATAAGCAGGAGAGGTTTTGGACTACAGTCGAAGAGGAATAGAAAAAAGACGCAGAGAGCTCCATGCCAAGATGCCCAAGCTCACGAACATGCTGGGCGCCGGTTTTTATATGGCGGCCATAATCGTTCTCGTTGCGGGGGTTCTGGCCGGAGCTTTTGCAGGTGTCGGGATATTCAGGGGAATGCTGGCGACGGCGCCGGATATCTCAACTATTGATGTGCGTCCCACGGGTTATTCCAGCTCGGTGTATGACAGCGAGGGCAATCAGATCACGAAGCTTGTCGCTACCAATTCAAACAGGATATATCAGACCATAGACAAGATCCCGATCGACATGCAGCATGCGTTTGTTGCCATGGAGGACGAGAGATTCTATGAGCATAACGGCATAGATATAAAGGGTATTGCCAGAGCGGCATATATAGTGCTCTCCACAAGAGATATGTCGCAGGGAGCGAGTACCATAACCCAGCAGCTTATCAAAAACTCCGTGTTTGACAAGTGGGCATCGGGGGAGTCGAAATTTGAAAAGATAAAGAGAAAGATACAGGAGCAGTATCTGGCGATACAGCTTGAGAGACAGCCCGGGATGACCAAGGACAATATACTCGAGCTTTATCTGAATACGATCAACTTAGGACAGAATACGCTGGGCGTTCAGGCAGCGTCGCTCCGCTATTTCGGAAAGAACGCATCCGATCTGGATCTTTCCGAGGCCGCAGTTATAGCGGCGATCACAAGTAACCCCAGCAGATACAATCCTATCTCGCATCCCGAAAACAATACGATAAGGCGTAAGATGGTGCTCGATAAGATGCTGGAGCAGGGCTATATCACCGAACAGGCTTATTCCGCGGCGATAGCCGACGATCCGTATGAAAGGATCCAGAAGGTTAATTCGCAGACTGAGCAGAATTCCATCAACTCATATTTTGTCGATGCCATGGTTCAGGAGATCATGGATGATTTCCAGGAGAAACTCGGTTATACCGAGAATCAGGCATATAACATGCTTTATTCGGGCGGACTGCAGATCTTTGCGACACAGGATTCATCCATCCAGAAGACCTGTGACACCGTGACCTCCGATCCCGAGCTTTATCCCGCTAATACGGAATATCTTCTTGATTACCGGGTCACCGGCGTAGATAAGGATGACAACGTACAGAATTTCTCATCCCAGATGATGGAGGTTTATTTCAAGGATCAGGGACGGAACGGATACGACAGGCTCTACGCTTCGGAGGAAGAGGCAAGGGCCGATGCGGAGGCATATAAGCAGTATATAGAAAGCGAGGGCTACAGTGTCGAGGCGGAGACGATATCGATCACGCCTCAGCCCCAGATCTCGCTTACCATAGAGGATCAGTCCACGGGATACGTGAAGGCGGTAGTCGGAGGACGGGGAAAGAAGGAAGCTTCCCTTACACTGAACCGTGCGACGGATACGGTAAGACAGCCCGGATCCACATTTAAGATCGTGTCAACGTATGCTCCGGCGTTTGATATTGGAGCCAAGACTCTGGGTACGGTAACGGTCGATGAACCTTTTAACTATGCAAACGGAAGACCCGTATCAAACTGGTACTCATCGGGCTACAAGGGACCCGTGACATTGAGATATGCGATCGAGCAGTCGATGAACATCATTGCCGTAAAGACGCTCACCGATATAACCCCCCAGGTAGGATTTGATTATCTGCTGGATTTCGGATTTACCACGCTGGTCGATAATGAAGTTCAGTCTGACGGGACAGTAATGTCGGATGTGCAGCAGGCTCTGGCGCTCGGAGGCATCACGCACGGCGTCAAGAATTATGAGCTTAACGCGGCCTATGCCACGATAGCAAACGGCGGGCTTTATCATGAGCCTACCTTCTATACGAAGATACTGGATCATGACGGAAATGTCCTGCTCGACAATACCGGAGATCCCGGAAGACAGGTAATAGGAGAGGCAGCGGCTTATCTTTGCACCTCGGCCATGGAGGATGTCGTAACAAAGGGAACGGGAGCTTCAGTCAATTTCGGGACACAGAAGATCGCCGGTAAGACAGGTACCACGACCGGTGAGAATGATGTGTGGTTTGCGGGATACACTCACTACTACACCTGCACGACCTGGGCCGGATATGACAATAACAAGAAGATGTACAATAAGGACCAGCAGAGACTAGCGCGTACGGTCTGGCGGGCGGTCATGGAGCCTATACATGAAGGGCTTCCCGAGGTTGATTTCGTCAAGCCTCCGGATGTTACGACCGCATCCGTCTGTAAGATGACCGGTAATCTGGCATCTGATTTCGATCAGGCTGCGGGAACGGCGCACTCGGAATTCTACCGGGTCGATACGATACCTACCACGGTCTGTAACGGGGTACACAGCACCTCATACAGCTTTGTATGCGGAGTAACGGGTCAGGCGGCGTCGGAGACCTGTCCATACCGGGTGGCAGGGACACCGCTGAATGCGGGATGGTGTCCTCATTCGCTCGATGCTACGGGTGTGCAGCGTACCGATGCGGTTCCCGGAACAGCCACCGGAACTACGGACGATGCCGGAGCTGCCGGCGGAGGCGAAGAAAACGGTGATATCGGAACCGTGGATCCCAATGTGCTCGCGGCGCTGATGGCCCAGCAGGCCGCCCAGCAGGCCGCTCAGCAGGCCGCCCAGCAGGCGGTGACACCGTGACAGTGACCGGCTTAAATATGTATTTGAGAATATACAACCCCCTGACCTATCAGGGGGTTGTTCCATGTGTTTTTTTTATAGTATAATTAATTTTTACCGAAGGTATTTCGGAAGAACAATTATGGAGGAAATGTAATGAAGAAATGGGTGTATCTATTCACGGAAGGTAACGCAGACATGCGGGAACTCCTCGGGGGAAAGGGAGCGAACCTGGCTGAGATGACGAATCTCGGACTGCCGGTCCCGCAGGGCTTTACAATCACGACGGAAGCCTGCACACAGTACTATGAGGACGGCAGGGAGATCAATGACGAGATATTCGGACAGATCACGGATTATGTAGACAAGCTGCAGGAGATCACGGGGAAGACGTTCGGAGATAAAGAGAATCCGCTTCTGGTTTCCGTTCGTTCGGGAGCAAGAGCTTCGATGCCCGGTATGATGGATACCATCCTTAACCTGGGACTGAACGAGACAGTCGTAAATACTCTTGCAGAGAAATCCAACAACCCCAGATGGGCCTGGGACTGCTACAGACGTTTCATCCAGATGTATTCGGATGTCGTTATGGAGGTCGGTAAAAAGCATTTTGAACAGCTCATCGATAAGATGAAATCCAAAAAGGGCGTCACTCAGGATGTGGAGCTCGATGCTGACGATCTTAAAGAGCTGGCCAATCAGTTCAAGGCTGAGTATAAGGAGAAGATCGGCAAGGAATTTCCTTCGGATCCCAAAGAACAGCTCATGGGAGCGATCAAGGCGGTATTCAGGTCATGGGATAATCCCCGCGCCAATGTGTACAGAAGAGACAATGATATCCCTTATTCCTGGGGAACCGCGGTAAACGTTCAGTCAATGGCCTTCGGTAACATGGGAGATGACTGCGGTACCGGTGTCGCATTTACAAGAAATCCCGCAACAGGCGAGAAGGGACTCTTCGGTGAATTCCTTACCAATGCACAGGGGGAGGATGTGGTCGCAGGCGTGCGTACCCCTATGAAGATCTCCGAGATGGAAGTAAAATTCCCCGAGGCTTTCTCACAGTTCAGCAGTGTGTGCAAGACCCTTGAGGATCACTACAGAGATATGCAGGACATGGAGTTTACGGTCGAGCACGGCAAGCTCTTCATGCTGCAGACGAGAAACGGTAAGAGAACAGCGCAGGCCGCACTCAAGATCGCATGTGATCTCGTGGATGCCGGCATGAGAACAGAGGAAGAGGCAGTGGCGATGATCGATCCCAGGAATCTGGATGCGCTTCTTCATCCTACGTTCGATCAGAGCGCTCTTGTAAGGGCAAGGCTTATAGGCAAGGCTTTGGGAGCGGCTCCCGGA
Source organism: Lachnospiraceae bacterium (assembly GCA_024699045.1). GTDB lineage: Bacteria > Bacillota > Clostridia > Lachnospirales > Lachnospiraceae > NK4A144. The sequence goes on from JAILQK010000019.1 coordinate 58,939, forward strand.
GCAGCCAGCGGTAAGATCGTATTCACGGCTGCGGATGCCGAAGACTGGGCAGCAAGAGGTGAGAAGGTTGTGCTCGTAAGGCTCGAGACTTCACCCGAGGATATCACCGGAATGAAGGTCGCCCAGGGAATCCTTACCGTGCGTGGAGGAATGACAAGTCATGCAGCGGTCGTGGCACGCGGAATGGGCGCCTGCTGCGTATCGGGATGCGGCGATATCATAATGGACGAGGAGAATAAGAAGTTCACGCTTGCAGGCAAGGAATATCACGAAGGCGATGTTATTTCCTTTGACGGAACCACCGGTAATATCTATGACGGCGCGGTTCCCACGGTCGATGCAAAGATCGCGGGTGAGTTCGGCAGGATCATGGGCTGGGCCGATAAATACAGGACGCTTAAGGTTCGTACGAATGCGGATACACCGTTTGATGCAAAGAAGGCAAGAGAGCTCGGAGCAGAGGGCATAGGACTTTGCCGTACTGAGCATATGTTCTTCGATGAGGACAGGATAGAGGCATTCCGTGAGATGATAGTATCCGATACGGTTGACGAGAGAGAAGAGGCTCTTAAGAAGATCGAGCCTTTGCAGCAGGGAGACTTCGAGCAGCTCTTCGAGGCTATGGAAGGCAATCCCGTGACCATAAGGTTCCTTGATCCGCCGCTTCATGAGTTTGTTCCCAAGACCGAGGAGGATATATCAAAGCTCGCAAAGGCGAAGGGTAAGAGCGTCAGCGCTATCAAGGCCAAGATCGACAGCCTGGTGGAGTTTAACCCGATGATGGGACACAGAGGTATCAGACTTGATGTCACATACCCTGAGATCGCAAAAATGCAGACGGTTGCAGTCATAAGGGCCGCGGTCAATACTCAGAAGAAGCATTCCGACTGGAACGTGGTGCCTGAGATCATGATCCCTCTCGTAGGAGATGTGAAGGAGCTGAAATACGTTAAGGATATAGTTGTAGAGGCTGCGGATGCCGAACTCAAGGCTCTCGGATCGGATCTTAAGTATGAGGTCGGAACCATGATCGAGATCCCCAGAGCGGCGCTTACGGCCGACAAGATCGCCAAGGATGCTGAGTTCTTCTGCTTCGGTACGAATGATCTCACCCAGATGACCTATGGTTTCTCAAGAGACGATGCCGGCAAGTTCCTTCAGGCATATTATGAGAGAAAGATCTTTGAGAACGATCCTTTCGCAAAGCTTGACCAGGACGGCGTGGGTGAGCTCATGGATATGGCGCTCAAGAAGGGCAAGGCTGTAAGACCTGAGCTTCACTGCGGTATCTGCGGAGAGCATGGAGGAGATCCTTCATCCATCGAATTCTGCAACAAGATCGGACTTGATTATGTATCCTGCTCACCGTTCCGTGTCCCGATAGCAAGGCTTGCGGCGGCACAGGCGGCCATCAGCCAGAGAGACGAGTGATATATAAGAGGAGAGTAAGAATATGAATGGTATTTCTTCGAGCGTTACAGCAAATAAGATCAACCAGTTTGTGGATCCTTCAAGGAGGATGACGAAGCCTCTTGCGGAAACGAAGCCGCAGAAGGAGCAGCCGCAGGATTTTCAGAGCACTTTCAGGGAGGCGTTGGCGCATCCCGAAGGCAAGGGACTCTTTGTGGACAGCGCGCTCTGATAAAGCCGTAAATATTTTTCATATCCGAAAACAGGAATAAAAAGGATAACCTCTGCCGGGGCATCGGCAGGGGTTATTTTTTCTTTTACGTGAGCGTTCATTGTAGTATAATAAGCGTCATAGTTTATCTGTTGATATGAAAGGGGAGAGTATCAATGCTGAAAAAGTTGATGGCAACAATGCTTGCTGCCGTTCTCATACTGACAGGCCTGTCTTTCAGTGAGCCTGCGTATGCTGCCGGCAGTGCGAAGCGAAATACTAAGTTTACGACTACCGCGGAGATGAAGACAAAGCTCGGGACGAGCGATGCCTCGACCTGGTCTCCGGTATATCTGACAGAGGTGGAGAATACCTATTGGACCTTTGCCGATCAGAGCAAACTCGGAGGCACTCAGATCAGCCTTGACATGGCTAAGAACTGCTACCGTAATCTTGAGATGCTGCTCGATAACGGCTACACGATGGATTACAACGTGCTCTCAGCGTACTGCGCGGAGTATCTCGGGAAAAAGAACGGTCAGCCGGATGCATTCTACAATGTGATGTCGAGCTGTCTCAATAATCCGTATCTTCTCAATCGTCCCGCGGCTACGGTGACGGCGACGACTTATAACGGAAGAGATTATTCAAAGGTTTTTGATGCATCCTATTATCTTTCTTCAAATCCTGACCTTGCGGGAACCATAGGAAACAATCCTCCGGAGCTTCTGCGTCATTTTGTGGAGATCGGAGTGACCGAGGGAAGAGCCGGGAATGCTTCATTTAATGTAGGAGCGTATGCCGCATCGATCGATGCGGGAGTGATGGCATCGGCAATGCAGTCGGCTTCCTATAAGACTCTCGGAGCCGGAGCGGCGGCACCGGTCGGAAAATACAGCTATTCAAACGCCAATTACTATGGACAGTACCTGGGACACTACACGGTGTCGGCTGCGGCGGATACCGCAGGTTCGACTGCGGCTTCGCAGGCAACCGGAGGCACAAAGACATCAACGACAAGCTCGATCGATCCTTCGACGATAACCGATATCGATACTCAGGGGCCTGACGGGGCAGAGGACAATTCACCTGCCATCCCCAAAGCTGTGGTGGGAACCTATACCACAAACAGTACCAGAAGCGTCTATACGAATGAGCCGGTATCCGCGGCGCAGGCCAACACGAGACCGATCGCGGTCATGATGCCTACGGACAGGGCTGCCCAGCCGTCCTACGGGATAAGCAAGGCGGATATTCTCTATGAGATAATGGAAGAAGGCGGGATATCAAGGCAGATGGCGATCATCCCGAACTGGCAGGGGATGAGCCGGATAGGAAATCTCAGAAGCTGCAGACTTTATTATATATATGCGGCCAAGGAGTGGGATCCCATCCTGATCCATTTCGGTGGAGTGGCCTATATGAAGGGCGTGATAAATGCGGCGGATATGAACAATCTGTCCGGTACATACGAGTACGGAGTCGGAGGAAAGGCTCCGGGAGCGGGATATTTCTTCAGGACAAGCGACAGGTCGGCGCCTCACAATGCGTATATCTCGGCATCGGGAATACAGAAGGCGGCACTGCAGCAGGGGTATTCTCTCAATCTCCGCGCCGGATATTACAATCCGACACATTTCCAGTTCGCTCAGGGGGTGAACGATCTCTCACAGTATGCGGATGCAGTTGCGGCTCCGACCATTGATCTGTCGGGAGTGTATCCTTACAGTAAGAGTAAGCTCACCTATAATGCTTCTGACGGAAAGTATTATAAATATATCCACGGAGGCCCTCAGAAGGATGCGATAAACGGACAGCAGCTCGCATTTGCCAATGTCATTGTACAGAACACCAAGTGGAAAACCATGGATAAGAAGGGCTATCTGGCTTTCTCCATGCTCGACAGCACAGAGGACGGTTATTATTTCACCAAGGGCAAGAGGATACATATCCACTGGAGTAAGACCAGCGATTACAGCCCTACAAGGTATTACGATGATTCCGGCAAGGAGATACAGATGAATACTGGAAAGACATATATCGCCATAGCTCAGGCCGGTAAGTATAACGGCAACTGAGAGGGCGGCGAAACAACCATAAAGCGCTGAAAGAGTGATGAAACGCTCCGCCGGGGACCGGTCAGATCCGGATCCCGACGGAGCGAAACGTTTTACTGGACAAAAGCGCCGGTTTGTTTTATATTATTTACTAGGCTTTTGATTTTGCGGAGCCATCTTTTTTGAAACAAAGGCGAAACGTTTCGCTTAAAACCGAAACGCGTGCCGTGTCTGCATCGGGAAGTAATGCCGCCCGCAGCGGATGAAAAAATCAATATTTAAGAGGAGGTATTTGTAATGGCAAAAAACAGGTATATCGGGGAGTATCCGGCGATAGGTATCCGTCCTTGTATCGATGGGCGCAGAGGACCGCTCAAGGTAAGGGAGTCTCTTGAAGATCAGACAATGGGAATGGCGAAGTCCGTTAAGAAGCTTTTTGAGGAGAATCTCAGATACTCAAACGGCGAGCCGGTAAAAGTAGTTATCGCGGATACCACGATAGGACGTGTTGCCGAGTCGGCTGCCTGCCAGGCAAAGTTTAAGAAGGAAGGCGTGGCGATCACTCTTTCGGTAACTCCCTGCTGGTGCTATGGTTCGGAGACAATGGACATGGATCCCCTGACGATAAAGGGTGTGTGGGGCCTTAATGCTACGGAGCGTCCCGGTGCGGTATATCTTGCATCGGTTCTTGCTACTCATGCGCAGAAGGGTCTTCCTGCATTCGGGATCTACGGTAAGGATGTACAGGATGCCGATGATTCTGTTATTCCCGAGGATGTAAAGACAAAGCTTCTCCGTTTCGGAAGAGCGGCAGTGGCAGCGGCTACAATGAGAGATAAGTCATATCTGCAGATCGGTTCGGTAACCATGGGTATCGGTGGATCCATCATCAATCAGGACTTCTTCGAGGAGTATCTCGGAATGAGAGTTGAGTCCGTTGACGAGGTTGAGATCCTTCGCCGTATGGAAGAGCACATCTATAATGAGGATGAGTATCAGAAGGCGCTCGCATGGATCAAGAAGTATTGCAAGCCCGGCTTTGACAAGAACCCTGATTTTGTTAAGAAGTCTGATGAGCAGAAAGAGAAGGACTGGGAGTTTACGGCAAAGATGGCATGCATCATAGAGGATCTCTATCAGGGCAATCCCAATCTTCCGAAGGGCTGCGAAGAGGAGGCGGTCGGTCACAATGCCATCGCCGGTGGATTCCAGGGACAGAGGCAGTGGACGGATCACTGGCCCAACTGCGATTTCCCTGAGGCTATCCTGAACACAACATTTGACTGGAACGGCGCGAGAGAGCCTTTCATCCTCGCTACCGAGAATGATACTCTTAATTCCGCCAGCATGCTTTTCATGACGCTCCTTACGAACCGCGCTCAGATGTTCTCCGATGTGCGTACATATTGGAGCGGATCGGCAGTAAAGCGCGTTACCGGCTATGATATCGAGGGACACGCGAAGGATGCTGACGGGTTCCTGCATCTCATCAATTCCGGCGCAACCTGTCTGGATGCCTGCGGTGAGGTCAAGGACGAGAACGGCAATCCTGTGATGAAGAAATGGTTTGATGTCACGGATAAGGATATCGAGACAATGATGAATGCGACCGAATGGTGCCCTGCAGATAACGGTTACTTCCGTGGAGCAGGATATTCATCAAGATTCCTTACAAGGGCTGAGATGCCTGCGACCATGATCAGACTTAACCTGGTCAAGAATCTCGGACCCGTGCTTCAGATCGCGGAAGGCTGGACCGTTAATCTTCCTGATGAGGTTTCTGATGTGCTTTGGAAGAGAACGGATTATACATGGCCCTGCACCTGGTTCGCACCCCGCTGCGACGGCAAGGAAGGCTCACCCTTCAAGACAGCATATGACGTAATGAACAACTGGGGCGCAAATCACGGCGCGATCAGCTATGGTCATATCGGTGCCGATCTTATCACCATGGCTTCAATGCTCCGTATCCCCGTATGCATGCACAATGTACCGGTCGAGGATGTTTATCGTCCGGCAGCATGGAATGCATTCGGTTCGGATAAGGAAGGCGCCGACTACCGCGCATGTGCGGCATACGGCCCGCTGTACAAGACAGTACGTTGATAAGTTTCTGATCAGAGCCGGGGCTTCTGCCCCGGCTCTTTCTTTGCCCGGAGTGTCCCGAAGTGGCCCCGGGGGACGGTGTCAGGGGGTCAGTGGCCCCGGGGGACGGTGTCAGGGGGTCATTTTTCTTCAACACTATCGAATAATAAACAGATAGTTTGAAAACACAAATATCTCTATTGATTCGCTATACTGCTCTATCCTGTAAAGCCCATCCTTCAGGATGCGGTATACTTTATACCGGTCGCTTAAGAGATTCCAGAAATCTCTGAAATAAGTCCTTGAGTCAATATCGGCTCCGCCGAATTCTACCTGGATCGCCTTGATGGCGGACTTACCGATCATCCCGGCGGCTCCCTGTAAAACAGGGTATTCGGCGCCTTCTACGTCAAGTTTCAGGAGATCGATGGAGGATATGTTATGGGATTTGGCATATTCATCCACGGTACTGAGTCTGACCGTTTCTGTTTTTGACAATGAAAGACCAAAATAGTCCAGCTGCCGGTCGTAAAGGCTTGCCATCCTTAACAGCCTGTTTTCGGTATCATCATAGTAGATAACGGCTTCTCCTGATCTGTCGCTGAAGCCGATGTTATTAAATGTTACGTTTCCGCCGGTAACATTTTTTTTCAGAGCATCAAAGGAAACCGCTAAAGGTTCGAAACAGTGTATGCTTGAATCCGGGAAATGTCTTATGAGCGCATAGGTATATTCACCCGTGTTTGCGCCTACATCGAATAACACCGGACTATCACCGAAGACATTTTGCTTCAGATGATCAAAAGCGATCTCTTCACCGCTGGATCCGATCGAACAATCGGATCCGAATCCCATGTGATACAAAGAGGCCTTATGCAGCTTCTCCCAAAAGGAGTAATGCTCTATATTGCCGTAATGTCTGATCAACAGATCCCAGGCAAATCTCTTAATGGATTTTTTCACTGTTGCCTCCGTTCCGTAAAGATGAATGATAATTACAGTAAGTGTTGGATGTTTATGATATCCGGAGATGATGGCATGAGTGCTCTCATGGAGATAATTTCCGGGGCAATAAAAAGGTGACAAAAGAAATGGTCCCTTGTCACCGTCCCCCAGGGCCACTCCAGGTCCATTCGGGTCCATTATGCGCCGAGTGGGACTTGAACCCACACGCCTTGAGAGCACAGGAACCTAAATCCTGCTTGTCTGCCAGTTCCAACATCGGCGCGAGCAGGATTTATATTAGCATTGGCATCTTGCAGTGTCAAATGGGTTGTTGTAAAATCGATATTGTGCGCAGGCATGACCAAATCAGAATAAATAAGGAGAGGACGAACATGAAAGGAAACATTGTAGTAGGACAGTCCGGCGGACCCACCGCCGTCATCAATTCATCGGTAGCGGGAGTATATGTTGCGGCAAAGAAATTTGGCGTCAATAAAGTATATGGCATGGTACACGGGATAGAGGGATTCCTTAAGGATAAGCTCACAGATCTCGACCAGTACCTTTCAGACGATATGGGAGTGGAGCTTCTTAAGCGCACCCCTTCGGCTTTTCTCGGAAGCTGCCGTTTCAAGATGCCTAAGATCGAGGGACATGAGGATGTATATGAGAAGGTATTTGAGATCATGGAGAAGCATGACATCCAGTATCTTTTCTATGCCGGAGGCAACGATTCCATGGATACCGTGAAGATGCTCTCCGATTACGCTGCGGCGCACGGAAAATCTCAGAAGTTCATGGGAGTGCCGAAGACGATAGACAACGATCTGCCCATAACGGATCATTGCCCCGGATACGGCTCATCCGCAAAGTATATCGCTACTTCTCTTAAAGAGATAATCCGTGATAACGCTTCATTCGGAGCAGAAAAGCCTACCATCTGTCTGGTAGAGATCATGGGAAGAAACGCAGGCTGGCTTACGGCTGCAGCCGCACTTGCAAAGGGTCCCGACTGCGAAGGCGTCGATGCGATCTATCTGCCTGAGAGGACATTCGACATGGATGAGTTCATGAAGAAGGTAAAGACTCTCTCCGAGACCAGGACTTCAGTCGTGATAGCAGTATCAGAGGGCGTGAAGCTTGCTGACGGAAGGTATGTATGCGAGCTTGAAGCTGACTCGGTGCCGGTTGATGCATTCGGACACAAGCAGATGGGCGGAACGGCAACTACTCTTGCCCACAAGATAGCGGCGGAGTACGGGCTTAAGACCAGAGCAGTAGAGCTCTCCACGCTTCAGAGAGCAGGCACGCATATCGCTTCACTTACCGATATCAATGAAGCCTTCCAGGTTGGATTTGATGCGGTAAAGGCTGCAGATCAGGGTAAGACCGGAGAGATGATCATATTAAAGAGAGACTGCGACTCACCTTATGAATGCGGTACTTCTTCATATGATATACATCAGATCGCAAATGTAGAGAGGGCGGTTCCCGATGAGTATATCGGAGCAGACGGAGCATCCATTACAGACGATTACATCAAGTACGCGCGTCCGCTCATCATCGGCGAACTCACACCTGTATATGTGAACGGTCTTCCCCGTCACATACTTTGCAAAGAAGTCATCGAGTACGAGAAGTAATCGGAAACGGGAGTTATACCGCTATGAATATAGTATGTCTTGATATGGAGGGGGTCCTGGTCCCGGAGATATGGATCGCATTCGCGGAGTCTACAGGGATACCGGAGCTCAAAAAGACAACAAGAGACGAGCCGGATTATGACAAGCTCATGAGATACAGGCTGGAGATCCTCAAGGATCGCGGCCTGGGACTGAAGGAGATACAGGAAGTCATAGCCGGAATAGATCCCCTTCCCGGAGCAAAGGAGTTTCTGGATGAGCTCAGGGCACTGACGCAGGTGATAGTCATCTCCGATACCTTCGAGCAGTTTGCGGCTCCTTTGATGAAGAAGCTCGACCGCCCCACGCTTTTCTGCAACACGCTGATAGTTGGTGAGGACGGCAGCATTGCCGATTATCGTATGAGAGTCGAGAAATCAAAGCTCACAACGGTAAAGGCGCTTCAGAGCATAGGCTATGAAACCATAGCGGCAGGAGATTCCTTCAATGATCTGGCGATGATCAGGGCTTCGAAGGCGGGATTCCTCTTCAGGAGCACGGAGCAGATCAAGAAGGACAACCCAGATCTTCCGGCATATGACGAGTTCCCGGAGTTTCTGGAAGGGATCAAAAAGGCCTTGACAATGTAAGGCCGACTATATTATCATCAGTAATTGCCGAAGACAGCCGGTGGCGAAAGCCGTAAGTCTGGAAACAGACACCCGCCGAGGAAGAAGTTCTTTAATTACGTTTAAGATGTAGAATTTTCTGAACCCCTGTCTTTTGGCAGGGGTTCGTTTTCGGTAAAAATCTGACAAGGAGGTAAAAGCTAAATGGCAAAGGTAGAAATCAAAGCTCCTATCGTGGATGAGATCTCTGAGAAGATCAAGAACGCGCACGCAGCGGTTCTCGTAGATCACAGAGGACTTACGGTGGAGCAGGACACACAGCTTCGCAGACAGTTAAGAGAAGCGGGAGTTTCCTACAAGGTCTACAAGAACACCATGATGAAGAGAGCCTTTGAAGGCACGGATTTTGCTGAGCTTGACAAGCTGCTGGACGGACCGTCCGCTCTTGCGCTCGCAGAAGACGATGTTACCGCTCCGGCGCGCGTGCTCGTGAAGTATGCGAAGACCGTTGACAAGCTGGAGATCAAAGGAGCTGTCATCGAGGGCACGTATTACGATGTCAAGGGTGTTGAGGAGCTTGCAAAGGTTCCTGCAAGAGAGGAGTTGCTTGGCAGACTCTTCGGATCATGGAAGTCACCGTTATCCAACTTCGCCCGCGTACTGAACCAGATCGCTGAGAAGACGCCGGAAGGCGGTACGGCGGCTGATGCGACCGCACCTGCCGAGGAGAAGGCAGAGGCGCCCGCAGAGGCAGCACCTGCTGAAGAAAAGGCAGAGGCAGCACCTGCCGAGGAAAAGGCAGAGGCACCCGCAGAAGCAGCGCCTGCCGAGGAAAAGGCAGAGGCAGCAACAGAAGAAACTAAGAAAGAGGAGGAATAAAATAATGGCTAAGCTTACAAAAGAAGAGATAATCGATGCTATAAAGGAGCTTTCCGTACTGGAGCTCAATGACCTCGTAAAGGCTTGCGAGGAAGAGTTCGGCGTATCTGCTGCAGCAGGTGTCGTTGTAGCGGCAGGCGGAGCAGCAGGCGGCGGAGAAGGCGCCGGAGAAGAGAAGACTGAGTTCGATGTTGAGCTGACAGAGGTCGGTCCTAACAAGATCAAGGTCATAAAGGTAGTCCGTGAGGTTACCGGTCTTGGACTTAAGGAAGCAAAGGATCTCGTAGAGGGCGCTCCCAAGGTTCTCAAGGAGGCTGCAGACAAGGCATCGGCTGATGAGATCAAGACAAAGCTCGAGGCAGAAGGAGCCAAGATCACTCTTAAGTAAAAAAATAAAAATAATTGTTGACTTGATTAGAAAGCCTGTGTTACCATGTAGATTGCACTCTTGTGGCGGCACGGGCTTTCTTTGCCTTTAAATCAGATGGCAAAGCCAACAAATATGCTATCTTACAAGATGCGAGACACCGTTGTTCAAAATAATTTCATGGGGTGAAAGCTTAAATGGAAAAGAATAGGATACATCCGGTCTACAGTGGAAAGAACCTTCGAATGAGCTATCAGAGGCAGCAGGAAGTATTGGAAATGCCGAATCTCATAGATGTTCAAAAATCCTCGTACAACTGGTTCATTAATGAGGGCCTCAAGGAGGCGTTCGAAGATATTTCGCCTATAAATGATTATAGCGGAAATCTTTCCATGGAGTTGGTTGATTATCAGTTCAATAAGGACAAGGTAAAGTACAGCATAGAAGAGTGCAAAGCCAGAGATGCCACATATTCGGCGCCTCTGGAAGTAACGGTGCGCCTGTACAATGCGTCCAAGCCTGAAGGGGATAATACCGAACAGAAGATATTCATGGGCGATCTCCCGATAATGACAGACACGGGAACATTTGTCATCAACGGCGCGGAGCGTGTCATAGTTTCCCAGCTTGTCCGTTCGCCGGGCATTTATTACGGCATAGATCACGATAAATTCGGTAAAAAGCTATACTCCTGCACAGTCATTCCCAACAGGGGAGCATGGCTCGAATACGAGACCGATTCAAACGATATCTTCTATGTACATGTCGACCGTAACAGAAAGGTTCCGGTAACGGTACTGCTCCGTGCGCTCGGACTTGGCACGAATCAGGAGATACTGGATCGTTTCGGTGAAGAGCCCAAGATAATCGCATCTTTCACAAAGGATCCCGGCGAGAGTATAAAAGACGGTCTGCTCGAACTTTACAAAAAGATCCGTCCCGGAGAGCCTCTTGCGGAGGAGAGCGCCCGCACGCTCATCGAGGGAATGTTCTTTGATCCCAGAAGATATGATCTGGCCAAGGTCGGACGTTTTAAATTTAATAAGAAATTATCCTTCAGACACCGTATTACCGGACATGTGCTCGCAGAGGACGTGCTCGATCCCGCTACAGGAGAGATCGTAAAGCTTCCGGGCAAAAACGGTCTGGCGGCGAAAGCCGGCACGCAGGTCACCGCGGATCTTGCCGATGAGATTCAGAACAGCGCGGTCGAGAGCGTAATGATCCAGACAGAGAAGACGAACGTGAAGGTTCTTTCTTCGATGATGGTGGATATCAACCACTATATCGAGTTCCCCAAGGGCGAGAGCGCAAAGGATTACGGCGTTACGGAGCTCGTTTATTATCCGGCGCTTGAGAAGCTCATGGAAGAGAATGATACTCCGGAGGCATTAAAAGACGCCATAAGACATAATATTGGAGAGCTGATCCCCAAGCATGTCACAAGAGAGGACATCTTTGCTTCGATAAACTACAACATGCACCTTGAGTACAACATAGGAAACAAGGACGATATAGATCATCTCGGCAACCGTCGTATCCGTGCGGTGGGCGAGCTGCTTCAGAATCAGTACAGGATCGGTCTTTCAAGGCTTGAGAGAGTGGTCCGTGAGAGAATGACCACACAGGATATAACAACGATCACCGCACAGCAGCTGATCAACATCAAGCCTGTAACGGCAGCGGTCAAGGAGTTCTTCGGATCCTCACAGCTGTCACAGTTCATGGATCAGAACAACCCGCTTGGAGAGCTTACTCATAAGAGGAGACTTTCGGCTCTGGGCCCCGGAGGACTTTCCAGAGACCGTGCGGGAATGGAAGTCAGGGATATCCATTATTCACATTACGGACGCATGTGCCCGGTAGAAACCCCTGAAGGTCCGAATATCGGGCTGATCAACTCGCTTGCCTGCTATGCGCGGATAAACGAGTATGGTTTCGTGGAGTCACCTTACAGAAAGGTGGATCATTCCGATCCCGAGAATCCCAGGGTTACCAATGAAGTCGTATATATGACGGCGGATGAAGAGGATAACTACCATGTCGCGCAGGCATCCGAGCCGCTGGATGAGGAAGGCCATTTCGTTAACCGCATGGTTTCGGGACGTTATATGGATGAGACCCAGCAGTATGAGAAGGTCATGTTCGAGTATATGGACGTTTCGCCCAGACAGGTCTTCTCCGTGGCTACGACGCTGGTACCCTTCCTTCAGAACGATGACCCGACGCGAGCCCTTATGGGATCGAACATGCAGCGTCAGGCAGTACCGCTCCTTACCACGGAAGCACCTATCATCGGAACGGGAATGGAGGCAAAAGCTGCAGTTGACTCCGGAGTCTGTCTCCTTGCCGAAAAGCCCGGTACGGTACTGCTTTCGCAGAGTGACCTTATCAAGGTGACGAATGACGACGGGACAAAGACGGATTATAAACTTTCCAAGTTTATGAGATCCAACCAGTCGAACTGCTATAACCAGAGACCGATCGTGGTCAAGGGACAGCATGTGGAGGCAGGCGAGGTCATAGCTGACGGGCCTTCTACCTGCAACGGCGAGCTGGCGCTCGGCAAGAATCCCCTGATCGGATTCATGACCTGGGAAGGTTACAACTATGAGGACGCGGTTCTTATCAGTGAGCGTCTTGTCAGGGACGATGTATTTACGTCCATAAATATAGAAGAATATGAGTGCGAGTCCAGAGACACCAAGCTGGGACCCGAGGAGATCACGAGAGATGTCCCCGGTGTCGGTGAGGATGCCCTTAAGGATCTTGATGAGAATGGTATCATAAGGATCGGAGCTGAAGTTCGGGCCGGAGATATCCTTGTCGGAAAGGTAACACCGAAAGGTGAGACCGAGCTTACCGCAGAGGAGAGGCTTCTTCGAGCGATCTTCGGTGAGAAGGCGCGTGAGGTCAGGGATACATCCCTTAAGGTCCCTCACGGCGAGTACGGTATCGTTGTGGATGCGAAGGTCTTTACCAGAGAGGCGGGAGACGAGCTCTCACCCGGAGTGAATAAGGCCGTCAGGATCTATATAGCTCAGAAGAGAAAGATCGGTGTGGGAGACAAGATGGCGGGACGCCACGGTAATAAGGGCGTCTGCTCAAGAGTCCTGCCCATTGAGGATATGCCTTATCTGCCGAACGGAAGACCGCTCGACATAGTGCTCAATCCCCTGGGCGTGCCTTCACGTATGAACATCGGACAGATCCTTGAGATCCACCTTTCGCTCGCGGCAGCGGCGCTTGGCATAAAGATCTCAACCCCTGTCTTTGACGGCGCAAACGAGGTGGATATCGAAGATACGCTTCAGCTTGCAAATGACTACGTAAACACCGAATGGGAGGCGTTCGAGAAGAAATACAAGAATCTGCTCCTTCCCGAGGTGATGCAGTATCTGTCGGATAACCGTGACCACAGAGAAGAGTGGAAGGGTGTAGAGATAAGCAGTGACGGAAAGGTCAACTTAAGAGACGGACGTACCGGAGAATTCTTTGATAACCCGGTAACGATCGGACACATGCATTATCTGAAGCTCCACCACATGGTGGATGACAAGATCCATGCCCGTTCCACCGGTCCTTATTCTCTTGTTACACAGCAGCCTCTCGGCGGAAAAGCACAGTTCGGCGGACAGAGATTCGGAGAGATGGAAGTCTGGGCGCTTGAAGCATACGGCGCGGCATATACCCTTCAGGAGATCCTGACCGTTAAGTCGGATGACGTGATCGGACGTGTGAAGACATATGAGGCCATAATAAAGGGTGAGAACATACCTGAGCCCGGCATACCCGAATCGTTCAAGGTGCTCTTGAAGGAGCTCCAGTCACTCGGACTTGATGTGCGCGTGCTGAAGGATGACGGAACCGAGGTTGAGATCGTCGAGACATCCGAATACGGTGACACGGATATGAGACATATCCTTGACGACGACAGATATTACGGCGGATTCAGGGAAGATGAATTCAAGGCAAACGGATTTACAACGCAGGAGTTTGACGGCGAGACCGGAGCTCTTGAACCGGTTGAAGAGGAGACTGAAGCCGATGACGATGAAGAATCATATGTGATCGAGGAGTCTTTGGTGGATGACCCCGCGGATACTTCAAATGTAGAGTAAATTTGTTGAACAGAGCGAGACTTTATGAGAGGAGCTATCAATGCCTGAGATGATAAACAGACAGACAGACAAATATGAACCGCTGACTTTTGACGCGATAAGGATCGGTCTGGCCAGTCCCGAGAAGATAAGGGAATGGTCCCGCGGAGAAGTAAAGAAGCCGGAGACCATAAACTATCGTACGCTGAAACCGGAGCCGGACGGTCTTTTCTGTGAGAAGATATTCGGACCCACGAAGGACTGGGAGTGTCACTGCGGAAAATACAAGAAGATCAGATACAAGGGTGTCATCTGCGATAAGTGCGGAGTTGAGATCACAAAAGCTTCCGTCCGCCGTGAGCGTATGGGACATATAGAGCTTGCAGCTCCTGTTTCCCATATATGGTATTTCAAGGGTATCCCGAGCCGCATGGGCCTTTTGCTTGACATTTCTCCCAAGGTTCTGGAGAGAGTGCTTTATTTTGCAGCCTATATCGTGCTTGAGCCGGGCGAAACGGATCTTGAATACAAGCAGATCCTTACAGAGCAGGAATACCAGAATGCCAGAGAAGCATACGGATACAAGTTCCGCGTAGGAATGGGCGCGGAAGCGGTTAAGGAACTGCTTCAGAGCATAGACCTTGACAAGGAATCCGATGAGCTCAGGTCTGAGCTTGAAACTGCGACCGGACAGAAAAGGGCGCGTATAGTAAAGAGACTCGAGGTCGTTGAAGCCTTCAGGGAGTCCGGAAATGAGCCGGCATGGATGGTGCTTGACTGTCTGCCCGTGATCCCTCCGGATCTCAGACCCATGGTGCAGCTTGATGGTGGAAGATTCGCCACATCCGACCTGAACGATCTTTACAGAAGGATCATAAACAGAAACAACAGACTGCAGAAGCTCCTTGAACTCGGTACTCCCGATATCATCGTGCGTAACGAGAAAAGAATGCTTCAGGAAGCGGTTGATGCGCTTATCGATAACGGCCGCCGCGGAAGACCCGTTACGGGACCCGGCAACCGTGCGCTCAAGTCGCTTTCCGACATGCTGAAAGGAAAAGGCGGACGTTTCAGACAGAACCTTCTTGGTAAGCGTGTCGACTATTCGGGCCGTTCCGTTATCGTCGTCGGTCCCGAGCTTAAGATCTGGCAGTGCGGTCTGCCCAAGGAGATGGCGATAGAGCTTTTCAAGCCTTTTGTCATGAAGGAGCTTGTGTCAAACGGCACATCTCACAATATAAAGAATGCAAAGAAGATGGTAGAGCGTCTCGATCCCGAGGTATGGGATGTGCTCGAGAAGGTTATACATGAGCATCCGGTCATGCTGAACCGCGCTCCCACGCTTCACAGACTTGGAATACAGTCGTTTGAGCCGGTACTCGTAGAGGGTAAAGCTATCAAGCTTCATCCGCTCGCATGTACACCGTTTAACGCAGACTTTGACGGAGACCAGATGGCGGTTCACCTTCCTCTTTCGGTGGAAGCGCAGGCAGAGAGCCGTTTCCTCATGCTCATGCCGAACAACCTGCTCAAGCCCGCAGACGGTGGACCCGTTAACGTGCCTACGCAGGATATGGTCCTTGGCTGTTATTATCTTACACAGGAAAGAGAGGGAGAGCCCGGTGAGGGCAAGGTCTTCAAGAGCGTGA
Source organism: Lachnospiraceae bacterium (assembly GCA_024699045.1). GTDB lineage: Bacteria > Bacillota > Clostridia > Lachnospirales > Lachnospiraceae > NK4A144. The sequence goes on from JAILQK010000019.1 coordinate 74,893, forward strand.
GCGAGGCGATCCTTGCGCATGAAAACGGTGTCATCACCCTCCATTCAAAGATCGGCGTGAAGGTAACACGCAAAATAGGAAAAGAAACCTATACCGGAGTTGTGAACGCTACGCTGGGCAGATTCCTCTTTAATGAGATCGTGCCTCAGGATCTCGGATTTGTTGACAGGTCCGAGAAAGGCAATGAGCTTGCGCTTGAGATCGATTTCCTTGTGCGTAAAAAGGAGCTCAAGAAGATCATCACAAACGTAATAAACACACACGGCGCAATAAAGACGGCCGAGGTTCTCGACCATATAAAGGACATGGGATACCACTACTCCACCATCGCGGCGATGAGCGTTTCCATATCCGATATGACGGTGCCGTCCCAGAAGCAGGAGCTTTTGGACAAGGCTCAGGACAGGGTCGACAGAGTCACCAGAAATTACAAGAGAGGTCTTATTTCCGATTCCGGAAGGTACAAAGAGGTCATCGCAACCTGGAAGGAGACCGATGAAGAACTCACAAAAGACCTTCTTAAGGGACTCGATAAATACAATAACATCCGCATGATGGCTGATTCCGGAGCGAGAGGTTCCGATCAGCAGATCAAGCAGCTCGCGGGTATGAGAGGTCTTATGGCGGATACGACGGGACACACGATCGAGCTGCCCATAAAGAGTAATTTCCGTGAAGGACTGAACGTTCTGGAGTACTTCATGTCCGCTCACGGTGCAAGAAAGGGACTTTCCGATACAGCTTTGCGTACAGCCGACTCCGGATATCTGACAAGACGTCTGGTCGACGTGGCTCAGGAGCTTACGATAAGAGAGAATGACTGCTCCGAGGACAGGGATGAGATCCCCGGAATTGAAGTCAAGGCTTTCTCGAACGGCAAAGATGTCATCGAGACTCTTCAGGAGCGCATAACAGGCCGTTTCTCCTGTGAGGATATCTACGATGATAAGGGTGAGATCATAGTCAAAAAGAATCATATGATCACACCGCGCCGCGCGGAAAGGATAGTAAAGTCGGGAGTCAAGAACGGCGGTCCTGTGGAGTCCGTACGTATCAGAACGGTACTCACCTGCCGCTGCAAGAACGGCATATGCGGAAAGTGCTACGGCGCGAACATGGCTACCGGAGAGGCGGTCCAGGTCGGTGAGGCGATCGGTATCATAGCCGCACAGTCCATCGGTGAGCCCGGTACACAGCTTACAATGAGAACCTTCCACACCGGTGGTGTCGCAGGTTCCGATATAACACAGGGTCTTCCCAGAGTCGAGGAGCTTTTTGAGGCAAGAAAGCCCAAGGGCCTTGCGATCATCTCAGAGATCGACGGCGATGTATCCATAAGGGAGAAGGTAAAAGAATCGACGCTTGCAGCTTCTGCCAAGGGCGCTGACGGAGCGGCCGCGAAGGACGATGTGGTCAAGAAGGAAGTCGTCGTTACCAACAGCGAGACCGGTGAATCAAAGAGCTATCTTATCCCGTTCGGATTCAGGACAAAGGTAAAGGAAGGCGATCATATCGAGGCCGGAAGCGAGATCACCGAAGGGTCTGTAGATCCTCATGATCTGCTCAGGATCAAGGGAGTGCGCGCAGTTCAGGATTACCTGCTCCGCGAGGTTCAGAGAGTTTACAGACTTCAGGGCGTGGAGATCAATGACAAGCATATCGAGGTCATTGTCCACCAGATGCTCAAGAAGATCAGGGTCATCGAGTCTCATGATGCACTTGATGTGCTTCCGAGCGAGCTCATGAACAACCTTGACTTTGAAGATATGAATGAGAGGCTTATTTCCGAGGGCAAAGAGCCGGCTGAGGGAATACAGGAAATGCTCGGCATAACCAAGGCATCGCTCGCAACGGATTCGTTCATGTCCGCAGCCTCATTCCAGGAGACCACAAGAGTTCTTACCGAGGCAGCCATCAAGGGCAAGGTCGATAAGCTTGTCGGAATGAAGGAGAACGTTATAATAGGTAAGCTCATCCCTGCAGGAACGGGAATGAAGCGGTACAGGAGCATAGATCTCAATACCGACGGACCTACACTCGCAGACGAGATCGACTTTGATTCGGAAGTGACG
>JAILQK010000016.1 GCA_024699045.1 Lachnospiraceae bacterium
GCTCATTAAAGATGTGGCGGCTCCTCTGGGGATAGAAGAGGACGATCTGGAGCTGTACGGAAAATATAAGGCAAAGCTCACCGACAGCTTTATAAGGAGCATACAGGACAGACCTGACGGCAAGCTGGTCCTTGTCACCGCAATAAACCCGACCCCTGCGGGTGAAGGGAAGACGACCCAGACCATAGGGATAGGCGAGGCAATGGGGAGGCTCGGGAAAAAGGCAATCGTTGCCTTAAGAGAACCTTCACTCGGTCCCTGCTTTGGGATAAAGGGCGGAGCGGCAGGCGGAGGCATGGCTCAGGCAGTTCCGATGGAGGACCTTAATCTGCACTTTACCGGAGATTTCCATGCCATAACAACGGCAAACAACCTGTGCGCGGCGATACTTGACAATCATATCCATCAGGGAAACGAGCTCAGGATAGATACCAGAAGGATAGTGCTTGGGAGATGTCTTGATCTGAATGACAGGGCACTCAGAAATGTAGTTGTGGGTCTCGGGTCGAAAGCCGACGGATTCGTAAGGGAGGATCACTTCTCGATAACCGTGGCTTCGGAGGTGATGGCGATCTTCTGTCTTGCTTCCGATATGGATGATCTGAAGAGACGGCTTTCGCGGATGATAGTTGCCTATGACCTCGACGGTGCTCCGGTTACGGCTGCCGATATCAAGGCGGTCGGTGCCATGGCTGCCCTGCTCAAGGATGCGATAAAGCCCAATCTGATACAGACGCTGGAGCATGATCCCGTGCTCGTACACGGAGGACCTTTCGCAAATATCGCTCACGGCTGCAATTCGGTGATAGCGACAAGGACAGCGCTCAAACTTGCGGATATAGTGATAACCGAGGCCGGCTTCGGCGCGGATCTCGGAGCCGAAAAGTTCTTTGACATCAAATGCCGTAAGGCGGGACTCAAGCCTTCGGCGGTAGTGCTCGTGGCGACCGTCAGAGCCTTGAAATACAACGGAGGAGTCCCGAAAGATAAACTTGGCGAGCCGGATATCGAGGCTTTGAAAAAGGGTATCGTGAACCTTGAAAGGCATATCGATAATCTGAAAAAATACGGGCTCCCGGTCATCGTTACGCTCAATGCGTTTGCGACCGATACCGATGAAGAAAAGGCATTTATCGAGGCAAAGGTCAGGGAGAGAGACTGCGGTTTCTCTTATTCCGAGGCCTGGGAAAAAGGCGGCGAGGGGGCTCTTGATCTTGCTGAAAAGATAATAGAGGCGGTCTCTTCCGACAGCGCCGATTTCAGGCTTTTATATCCCGATGAAATGCCGCTTGCGGAAAAGATCGAGACCGTCGCAAAGGAGATCTACGGTGCCGCGGGAGTCGATATTTCGGCAAAGGCAAAAAAAGAGCTTCAGGCGATAGAAAAGATGGGATGCAAAAACTTCCCGGTCTGCATGGCAAAAACCCAGTATTCGTTTTCCGATGATCCGACATTACTCGGAGCGCCGGAAGGTTTTACCCTGAAGGTGAGGGATGTCTATCTTTCAGGAGGCGCCGGATTTGTCGTGGCGATGACCGGGGATATACTTACGATGCCGGGCCTTTCCTCTAAGCCTGCGGCATATGATATAGATGTGGATGATAACGGTAAGATAAGGGGGCTTTTCTGATGGCTCGGATAATTGACGGTAAAAAGATCTCACAGGAGATCAAGGATGAGGTCAGAGCAGAGATAGAACGGGAGGGGATCAAAGCGTGCCTTGCGGTGATCATAGTCGGTGATGACCCCGCTTCGCAGGTATATGTCAAAAACAAGAAGACCGCCTGCGAATACTGTGGGATCAGATCGTTGTCATACGAGCTGAAAGCGGATACTTCCGAAGAGGAGCTTAAGGCACTTATCGAAAAGCTTAACAGGGACAGCGAGGTTGACGGCATACTTGTACAGCTGCCTCTTCCCGGGCATATCAACGAGGACAATATAATCGAGGCGATAGATCCCGATAAGGATGTGGACGGATTTTCCAGAAGATCGGTCGGGGCTTTGAGCATTGGTACGGATGGCTTTGTGTCATGCACTCCGGCCGGAGTCATAGAGCTTTTGAAAAGGAGCGGAGTTGATATCGCGGGGAAGGAATGTGTGGTGATGGGGAGGTCGAACATAGTCGGCAAGCCCATGGCAATGCTCATGCTCAGAGAAAACGCCACGGTTACGGTCGTACATTCGAAAACGCGTCACATAGAGGACATCTGCAGCCGCGCCGATATCCTCATAGTCGCGATCGGAAAGCCTGAGATGATCACGCACGACTATGTAAAGGCCGGAGCCGTAGTGATCGATGTCGGGATACACAGGATCGATCCCGAAAAAAACGATGGAAGAAAGCTTTGCGGTGACGTTGATTACGCTGATGTGGAGCCGGTAGCGTCCTATATCACTCCTGTGCCGGGAGGTGTGGGACCCATGACGATAGCGATGCTCATGAAAAACGTTTTGAAAGCGGCAGGGAAAAGATAATCATGCAGTGCCCACAATGCGGGAATGAAATACCCGAGGGCAAGCTTTACTGTCCTACCTGTGGTTATGCCGTCCAGATCGTTCCGGATTACGATGCGGATCTGGAGGAAAACCTTGACAGCGTGGGAACGGATATTGCCGGAAATGTAAACAGGATAGACGTAGCCGATAATTCCCGCGTCGAGTTTGATGAGGATTCCACGACCAAAGAGATCCCCATGGTCAAAAAAGACAAGGCATCCGATCTGAAAAAGAAATATGTCAGAGAGGATGAGGCCAAGGAGAAGATCGGCACCGTGGTGATCGCGGGGGTGCTTGGGATCATCCTTATCCTTGTGGCTTATCAGGCTTCGAGGCTTATGGACAGCGGTTCGTTCATTCCCCAGAAAGCCGTCGATGATGTGGTCTCGGGAAACGGCATCATGGGCAGCAATACCGTATCGGAGATTGAAGCGGTTACTGAGGAGGCAACCCCTTCGGAGGATACGGTCTCTGCGGGGGCGCTTTCGGATAATACAGTCTCGGAGGATGCATTGAACGGGAAAGTGGAAGGAGAGCTCATCATCACTCCCGAAGCCGGCAAGTATACAAAGCCGCAGAATATATCCGCCGTGATATCCGTAAACGGGGACGTTACAGAAAGCGAAGAAGCAGAGGTCCCTGAAGGCGAAGAAGCAGAGGATAAGGAATTTGCGGGCATCATTTATTATACCGATGACGGTTCGGAGCCCGATGAGAGCTCAGAGGTGTTTAAGAAGGGCTTTCCGATGCCTTTGGGACACAGCTCATATTCTTTCAGATTTCTGGACAGCAAGGGAAATCTGAGTGATGTGGTAACGGTGGAATACGATCTTGAGTATGCCGGAGGATGTACTCCGGTCGATGCGGTGAACACGATAATCGCCACGCTGATCAAGGACGGGGCCCTGCTGGATATATACGGACATGTTGCCGGATCGACGGGCTTATATACATACAGATGCGATACCATGGTCAGCTCGGGTAACCGGGATTACTATATCATCCCCGAAAGCTATGGGGAGCCGGGAGGTTCAAAACGTGAGACCGGAACCGTGTATGCGGTTGATGCGGCCACCCTTGAAACGTTTACGGTAAGAAAGAGTTCCGATGGAAAATACAGTTTTGAACTGTTCTTTTGACAGGTTTTGATAAAGGCAAACAACACAGAGAGGAGATCAGCGCTTTATGAGATTACTCGAACAAAGGATACTTAAAGAGGGAAAGGCCTACAGTGAAGACATACTCAGGGTCGATACTTTTATCAACCATCAGGTGGATCCTGAACTCATGCATAAGTGTGCCAGGGAATTTGCCTCTCATTTCAGGGGGCAGGGAATTACAAAGGTCGTGACCATTGAAAGTTCAGGGATCTCACCCGCAGTCCTGACTGCTCTGGAGATGGGGATCCCGCTTGTGATACTTAAGAAGCAGCCGTCCAAGGTCCTTAACGACAACCTGTTCCAGACGATGGTGACCTCCTTTACAAAGGGGACGAACTATGAGCTCACGCTGTCAAAGGATGTGATCGGTGAGAACGATCATGTCTTGATCATAGATGATTTTCTGGCAAACGGAGAAGCCGTCACCGGCGCCGTCAGACTTTTGAGGATGGCACATGCCACCGTCGCGGGGGTAGGGATACTTATCGAGAAATCCTTCCAGCCCGGCAGGGAAAAGCTCATGGATGCGGGATTTGAGGTTTATTCTCTGGCCCGGATAGCATCAATGGCCAAAGACAGCATCACCTTTGAGTGATAATAAATACAAGGAGTGAAAGATGAATAAGGTAGTTAAGTTTGGCGGAAGCTCCCTTTCTTGCGCCGAGCAGTTTGAGAAGGTCGGACATATCATAGGCCTGGACAAGGACAGAAGATATGTGGTACCTTCCGCACCCGGAAAGAGGGATTCAAAAGACCGTAAGGTGACGGATCTTTTGTACGAGACGTATGAACTTGCTGTAAATAAAGAAGATTTTTCCGGAGTCTTCGCCGAGATCGAGAGCAGATACAACGATATAATAAAGGGACTGAAGCTGGGAGTCTCGCTTAAAGACGAGTTCGCCACTATCAGGAAGAATCTTAAAAACGGGATCGGATCCGACTACGTCGCAAGCCGCGGGGAATATCTCAACGGGATACTCCTTGCCGATTATCTGGGGTATGCGTTCGTTGATGCGGCAGAGGTCATATTCTTCGACAAGGACGGAAACTTTGATTCCGAAAAGACCTATAAGGTCATGCGGGAGAAGCTTGAAGGGATTGAAAGAGCGGTGATCCCGGGATTTTACGGCTCCATGCCCGACGGAACGATCAAGACGTTTTCCAGAGGCGGATCGGATATCACGGGTTCCATAGTCGCAAGATCGGTAAAGGCTGATGTCTATGAAAACTGGACGGATGTGTCGGGCTTCTTTGTTGCGGATCCACGTATAATCACCGATCCCGAGAACATCGAGATGATCACTTATTCAGAGCTGAGGGAGCTTTCATATATGGGAGCTTCGGTGCTCCACGAGGATGCGATCTTTCCGGTACGCAGGGAAGGGATCCCCATAAATATAAGAAATACCAACAAACCTGAAGACAACGGCTCCTGGATCGTCCAGAGCACGGGACAGAAGTCAAGGTTCGTGATAACGGGGATAGCCGGCAAGAAGGGGTTCTGTTCGGTCAACATTGAAAAGGACAAAATGAACTCCGAAGTCGGATTCGGAAGGAAGGTGCTTCAGGCCTTTGAAGACAATAACATCTCGTTTGAGCATATGCCTTCGGGGATAGACACGATGACCATCATCGTTCATCAGGACGAGTTCATCGAAAAAGAACAGCGTGTGGTCTCGGAGATAAACAGACTGACGCATCCCGACAACATAGACATAGAATCCGACCTGGCCCTTATAGCCGTTGTCGGACGGGGGATGAGATCCTCCAAGGGTACTTCGGGAAGGATATTCTCGGCGCTTGCCCATGCAAATGTGAACGTAAAGATGATAGATCAGGGATCTTCGGAGCTTAATATAATCATAGGCGTAAAGAATGAGGATTTTGAAAATGCCATAAGGGCTATATATAATATATTCGTTGTGGCTCAGTTATAGAAGTCCGGGACGGAGAGCGCCCGGAAGGAATTAAGATCAAAGGAGAAAATAAATGTACAGGATTTTGGAAGCGGAGGTTCTTGCGGACAGGACATACAGGATGGTGGTACATGCCCCCAATGTCGCCCATGCATGTGAGCCGGGACAATTCCTTATAGTCAGGGCAAAAGAGGAGAGTGAAAGGATCGCTCTTACCATCTGTGACTATGACAGGGAAAAAGAGACAGTCACGATCGTATTTCAGACGATAGGCGAGTCCAGTTACAGGATCGCGGAGTTTAAGGCGGGAGACAGCTTTGCGGATGTAGTGGGTCCCCTCGGAAATCCTGCGGAATACGTTAAAGAGCCTATAGAAGAGGTAAGGAAAAGACACTATCTGCTGGTAGGCGGAGGTCTGGGAACCGCACCGGTATATCCTCAGGCTAAGTGGCTTAAGGATCACGGAGTGGATGTGGATGTGATAATAGGAACCCGTAGCAGGGATACGCTCATTATGGAGCAGGAGATGATAGATGCCGTGGGAGAGGAGCATGTCTTTGTTACCACGGATGACGGTTCTTACAAAAGACACGGCATGGTGACCGCAGTGATCGAGGATCTTGTTAAAAATGAGGGCAGGCACTATGACCGTTGTGTATCGATCGGACCGATGATAATGATGAAGTTCTGTGTGAAGATGACGAAGCAGCTCGGCATACCGACGATAGTATCCATGAATCCCATCATGGTCGACGGAACGGGAATGTGCGGAGCCTGCAGGCTCGTGGTCGGGGATGAGGTCAAGTTTGCCTGCGTGGACGGGCCTGAATTTGACGGCTTTCTCGTGGATTTTGACTCTGCCATGAAGAGGATGAAGCTTTATAAGACAGAGGAAGGCAGACGGCTCCTTAAGTATCAGGAGGGAAGCACCCATCACGGCAACTGCGGGAACTGCTGAGCCCGCTGAATGAGTTCGCTGATTGAGGATATATGTATAATTTAAGGATATATTTATTATATTAGGAGATATAAAAGTATGGCTATTGAAGTTGATATGATGAAAAAGGTACCTGTTTCCGAGCAGGATCCCGCGAAACGCGCGAAGAATTTCGATGAAGTATGTCTGGGTTACACTGAAGAGGAGGCGATGGCGGAAGCCACAAGATGTCTGCAGTGCAAAAATCCGAAATGCGTGGAAGGCTGTCCGGTACGGATCAATATTCCCGGCTTTATCGAGAAAATAAAGGCAGGAGACCATGCCGGAGCATATGAGGTCATCGGGGAAGCAAGCTCGCTCCCTGCCGTATGCGGAAGGGTCTGTCCGCAGGAGACGCAGTGCGAAGGCCGGTGCATAAGAGGGATCAAAGGCGAGGCCGTTTCCATCGGAAAGCTTGAGAGGTTCGCGGCCGACTGGGCAGCTGAGCATGGGATATCTCCTGTTAAAAAGACAGAGAAGAAGGGTAAGAAAGTCGCGGTCATCGGTGCGGGACCTTCGGGACTTACCTGTGCCGGAGACCTTGCAAAGATGGGATACGAGGTGACCATATTCGAGGCGCTGCATAAGGCCGGCGGAGTCCTGGTATACGGGATCCCCGAGTTCAGACTGCCAAAGGACAAGGTCGTATCAAAGGAGATCGAAAACGTCAAGGCTCTCGGAGTCGAGATAAAGACGGATTATATCATAGGACGTTCCGAGACCGTTGACGAGCTTATGGATGCCCAGGGGTTCGAAGCGGTATATATCGCTTCCGGAGCCGGACTGCCGATGTTTATGCATATACCGGGAGAGCAGGCGCTGGGCGTGTACAGCGCGAACGAATACCTGACCCGGGCCAATCTCATGAAGGCCTACAGGGATGATTACGATACCCCCATAAACATCGGTAAAAAGACTGTTGTTGTCGGCGGCGGAAATGTGGCGATGGATGCGGCGCGTACGGCGCTGCGTCTCGGTTCTGAAGTGACCGTGGTATACAGAAGATCAGAAAAAGAGCTTCCTGCCCGTGTGGAGGAGGTGCATCACGCCAAGGAAGAGGGGATAGAATTTGCTCTTCTCACAAATCCCGTGGAGATACTTGAAGATGAGGAGGGCCTTGTAAAGGGGATCAGGGTCATAAAGATGGAGCTTGGAGAACCCGATGCATCCGGCAGGAGAAGGCCTGTGGAGATACCGGGGTCAGAGTATGAGATCGAATGCGATGCCGTCATCATGGCCCTCGGAACGACACCCAACCCGCTGATCCCGGGGACTACGGAGGGACTTGAGATCACAAAGAAGAAGTGTATCGTTTCCGATGAGGAGACCGGTGCCACCTCAAGACCCGGAGTATTTGCCGGAGGGGACTGCGCCACAGGCGCGGCTACCGTGATCCTCGCGATGGGAGCGGGAAGAAAAGCGGCGGCAGGTATAGACAGCTATCTCAGCGGAAAGTAAAGCAGCGGCAGGTTTTGACAGCTATCTAAGCGGAAAGTAAACATATGACTCTTAATGAAAAAGCAAAGGATCTGAGGACATCGGGCTACGCTCTGACCATCTGCGGAGCAGTTGGCGTCATTTTCGCGATACTCGTATTTACCGGGGTGATCCCTCTTGCGCTCAACGGGGTTTTCGGGATCGTGACCAAGACGGTGATGTCGGTCCTTTTCGTCATCTTTCTTATCGCGGGGCTCAATGCGCTCAAAAGATCCCGCATCGTTATGGAGGATGCCGAGAGGGAGACGGACAAGAAGAATGATATCAAAAAGTGGTTCGCGGAGACTTATGACGGGGCCGCTGTTGACGCCTTCCTGGAACCCGGACTGGAAGATAATGAGCTCTATTTTGCAAGGACGGATCTGATCAAGGACAAGATCTGTGAACGATTCATGGATGTGGAGGATGCGCTGATGTCTGAGATCACGGAGGAGCTATACACCGAGCTTTTCGAAAAGGAGCAGTAATGCTCCGGGTAACTCTCATAACCTGCGGAAAGTTAAAGGAGAGATATTTAAGGGAGGCGGTTGCGGAGTACAGGAAGCGGCTTGCCGGATATGCATTGCTCGAAGAAAAGGAGCTTGATGACGGACCTGATATCTCAGCCGAGGGCGCCCGTATCGTTAAGGCGATCCCCGAGGGGGCATATGTTATCACTCTTGAGATAGAGGGAAAGCAGCTTACGTCCGAGGCTTTTTCGGAAACTATAGAGCAGCTTATGACCGGGGGGATAAGCCATATCTGTTTTATCATAGGCGGATCCGACGGTCTTGCAGATGAGATCAAAGAAAGAGCGGGATCGCATATCAGCTTTTCGAGGATGACCTTCCCCCATCAGCTGATGAGGGTCATCTTTCTTGAGCAGCTGTACAGGGCATTTAAGATCATGAAAGGAGAGCCTTATCATAAATGAATTTTATCGGGATCATTGAAAAGAAACGTGATAAAGGAAAGCTTACCAGGGAAGAGATAAGATATTTCATTGACGGGTATGTGAGAGGAGATATTCCTGATTATCAGGTTTCGGCGCTTCTTATGGCCTTCTATCTTAACGGATGTGATGACGAGGAGACCTTTGAACTGACGATGGCCATGGCCGAATCGGGGGAGATGATCGATCTGAAGGAGATCCCGGGCATCAAGGTTGATAAGCATTCCACGGGCGGAGTCGGAGATAAGGTCACGATAATCGTTGCTCCCATAGTGGCATCCTGCGGCGTCCCGACGGCAAAGATGAGCGGGAGAGGCCTTGGATTTACCGGAGGGACGATAGACAAGCTGGAATCCATCCCGGGCTTTACCACGGTGCTCTCGGAAGAAGAGTTCATCTCTCAGGTCAGGGATACGGGATATGCCCTTATCGGACAGTCAAAGGACATCGCTCCCGCCGACAAGCTTTTATATGCGCTCAGGGATGTGACGGGGACCGTCGGATGCGTTCCGCTCATCGCGTCTTCCATAATGAGCAAGAAGATAGCGGCGGGAAGTGACGCGATAGTGCTTGAGGTCACACATGGTACCGGAGCGTTCATGAAGGATGATAAGTCGGCCTGTGAGCTTGCGCGCACAATGATCGACATAGGAAGGAAATCCGGACTCAAAATGAGCGCCGTGATCACCGATATGAATGAGCCGCTGGGCCATGCCGTAGGCAACTCGCTTGAGATCATCGAAGCCGTGGAGGCCTTAAAAGGAAAGATGGATCCGGATGTGCAGGAGGTCATAAGGGTCATAGTTCCCGAGATGCTCATTGCCGGAGGGAAGGCCGGAACGGTTGACGAGGCTCTGAAAATGGCTGAGGATGCGATCGCTTCGGGCAGGGCGCTTGAAACCTTCAGAAAGATGATCAAAGCCCAGCATGGTGATCCGGCTGTACTCGATGATTACGGACTGCTCCCGCAGGCGGAGATCGTCAGGACCGTGAATGCGGACAGGGAGGGCTATCTGAAGATCAAAGACTGTGCCGGGGTCGGGGAATGCGTTAAGATCCTCGGAGGCGGAAGGATGACGAAGGAGCAGGAGATAGATCTTTCGGTCGGACTTATACTGAAGGCAAAGAACGGGGATAGGATCAAAAAAGGAGATCCGATCCTTGAGATATATGCCAAAAGCGAAAGTGATGCCGATGAAGCGCAAAAGCATTATATGAACTCTGTCGGGATCATCGATACAAAACCCGAAACAAATACAATAATCTATTCTCTGGATGATTAGGACCATAGATATAAAAGGCTGCGACAACGATATACTCCGTGAGGTCGCGGGTGCCTTTGACAAAAACATAAGGGCCATAGAAAGCAGGCTCGGCGTAGATATAGCGATAAGGTCGGATACCGTTATAATCGAGGGAAACGATAAGGAGGCAGGTGAGGCGAGGATCCTTATCGGGGAGCTTTTGCAGCTTGCAAAAAGAGGCGAAACGATAGACGATCAGAAGGTGACCTATACCATGGACAGTATAAAAGATGCATCCGGTGAATTCATAACCTCGGTGGAAAGCGATGTGATATGTCACACCATCCAGGGCAGACCGGTAAAGCCAAAGACGGTCGGGCAGAAGAAATACGCGGATGCGATCGACAGGAATATGATCGTGTTCGGCATAGGTCCGGCGGGAACCGGAAAGACTTATCTGGCGATCGCCAAAGCGGTAACGGCCTTCAAGAAGGATGAGATATCGAGGATCATCCTCACAAGACCCGCGATCGAGGCGGGAGAGAAGCTGGGCTTTTTGCCCGGGGATCTTCAGAGCAAGATCGATCCCTATCTCAGACCGCTGTATGATGCGTTATATAGTATAATGGGGGCGGAGGCTTTCCAGAAAAACATGGAAAAGGGGCTGATCGAGGTCGCTCCGCTTGCATATATGAGGGGGCGTACGCTGGACAATGCCTTTATCATACTTGATGAGGCACAGAATACCACCCCTGCACAGATGAAGATGTTTCTCACGCGCATAGGCTTCGGATCCAAGGTAGTAGTGACCGGAGACAGGACTCAGAAGGATCTTGCCGAAGGCACGGTGTCGGGGCTTGATATAGCCGAGAGGGTACTCGGCAGGATAGATGATATCGCGTTTATCAATCTGTCCGCAAAGGACGTGGTGAGGCATCCTCTGGTACAGAAGATCGTAAAGGCATATGAAGAGTATGAAGGAAAACAGGGAACCGGAAGAGATAAAAGAAAAAGAAGATCCGGGGAAGGAAAACGAACCGGAAGATAAGGAAGAAAAAAAGAAGGCACTGCGGGTATATCTGGTATTGCCTGTGATAGTATGCGCGCTGGTATCGGCGGCGGAGATCTATATCCTGCAGCAGTCGATAACGGGACTGGTACGTAATCTCATCGTTATGGGCATCATCTCGTTTGCGGCGGTATATACATGCAACAGATGGATCAATACAAGGATAGCGGTCCTTATCACGGGACTCGCGGTCGTTGCTTCGCTTCAGGCCTTTCTGCCTGATTTCATCCTTCCGATCGCGGCATTTGCGGTCGTTATTGCGATCCGGTCCGAGTCTCCGTTTCTTGGGCTTTCCTGCCTGATCATATTTGCGGCAATGCCTTTTATGGCTGTAGAAAGACCGTTTGAATATTTTCTTTTTTATACCGTGACCGGGCTTGCGGCGATCATGCTTATCTACAGCAGGAGAAAGACCGGTAAGTATGCCGATGCAAATGCGATATTCGTTCTTGTTTACATCCTGTTGTATACGGGGCTTATCATCATGAAGAGGATGACTATAACCCCGGGGCTTATCATTGCTCCGGCAGTGGCTCTCATCCTGAATGTCGTGATCATGGAGATCGCCGGATATACGCATTATACGAATGTAGTAAAGCCTGAAGAGGATATCTATCTTAATGTGGTCGATCCTGAGTATCCGCTTCTTATCAGGCTTAAGAACAATAATAAGAGAGAGTTTAAGCGGGCGATACATACTGCGCACTATACGGAGCTTTATGCCCACAGATTCGGTTATGACCCTGTCCTTATGAAGGGACTCGGCTTTTATCACCGGATCGGGGTCCTAAGGGAGGATTCGGCTTCACTTGCCGAAAGGACTGTCGGGATAGTGACGGAGGAAGGGTTTCCCGAGGATATCGTTAAGGCCTTAAAGGAATACGGAGAGGCGATCCCCGGGGAGAAGATTTCAGCCGAGGTATCGATAACGATAATCGTAGATACGGTCATAGACAATCTTATGAAGGAATTTGCTTCGGACAGAAAGGACCCGGATCTGAACAAATTCGTAGACAAGACGATCCTGAAGCTTTTTTCCGGTAAGGATTCGCTGCTTAAAAGATCGGCGATACCTTACAATGACCTTGAGGAGATAAGGAAGCATCTGAAAGGGGAAAAGATCTATTATGACTTTCTCCGTTGAGGTCGGGGAGGATATAAAGAGCCTCGATCTGCCGTACAGTGAGATATTCGGGGAGGTTGCCCGGGCGGCGCTCGATCATACCTCCTGTCCGTATGAATGCGAGATATCGCTCATACTTACCGATGATGACGATATCCGCAGGATGAATAAGGAGTTCAGGGGGATAGACGCAGCTACCGATGTGCTCTCGTTTCCAATGATAGAGTTTGACGAACCGGGGGATTTCGGATGTGTGAGCGGAAATGAAGCGGAATATCTTGATCCCGACACCGGCGATCTGATGCTGGGGGATATCGTCATATCGACCGATCATGTTCTGGCTCAGGCGGAGGCATACGGACACTCGGTGAAAAGAGAATTTGCTTTTCTAATCTCCCACAGTATGTTACACTTGCAAGGGTTTGACCATATCGAACCCGGGGAAGCCGCAGTCATGGAGGCGGCGCAGGAGCAGATATTAGATAAACTCAAAATAAGGAGATAGACCTTGGCTGCAAAGAAAATAAAGGCCTTAATCTGTGTGTTGAGCGCCTGTATTCTTGCCGGCTGCGCAAGCAGCGCGGCGACGACCGAAGAGATCCCTCCCGAAGATACGGGAACGGAAGAGGTTGCGGATGCGGAGGCATACGCTAAGTTTGAGGAGACCATATCTTCAGATACCGCAGAGGAGTCGGCATCGGGACTGACCGCGGAGAAAGGATATGTGTCCTCTTTCGGCGCAGAGAGGGAAAGGGACGGAGATTCGGTAAGAAGCTACCTTTCCGGGAAAATGGTGCCTGCCGAGATCGGAGACAGGAGACCTGTCGCGATCATGCTGAACAATATAGAGGATGCGATGCCGATGAGCGGAGTCAGCTCGGCGGATGTCCTTTACGAATGTGTGGTCGAAGGCGGACTTACCCGTATGATGGGGGTATTTGAAGCCTATGACGACCTGGAAAAGATCGGATCCGTCAGATCCTGCAGAAACTATTTTGTATATTACGCACTCGAATTTGATGCGATCTACTGCCACTACGGACAGTCTTCATACGCTCTTCCGCTGCTGGAGGAGGACTATGTGGACAATCTTTCCGGACTCGCGGCCGTAGGCGATACCGTGTTTTACAGGACCACCGACAGGGTGGCGCCTCATAATGCCTATGCTTCCGCCAAGGGGATCAAAAAAGGCATAGAGGACATGGGATATCGTAATACCTATAAGGATGGCTATATCGGCAAGTTCACCTTTGCAAAGGACGACGATCCGAACGATCTGTCCGCGGAGGACAGCTATGACGCGACACATGTCGAACCGGGATATCAGATAAACGCGCCGTATCTGGAGTACAACGCAGAGGATGAAAAGTATTACAGATGGCAGTACGGGACGGAGCATGTCGATGACCTGAACTCGGAGCAGCTTTCCTTTGATAACGTCATCCTCCAGTATTCACAGTGGGAGCAGATAGATGATAAAGGCTATCTTGGATTCAACTGTCACGGCGGCGGAAAGATGACATATATCACCAAGGGAAAGGCCGTGGACGGTACCTGGATCTGCTTCGGCGGAGATCAGGGCTGCGTCAGGTACTTTGACTCCGACGGAGAGGAGATAGTCGTAAATCAGGGAAAGACTATCATCGAGATAATCCAGGATACCGAGGGTGATAAGGTAGTTATCAGATAAATGGCCAGGGCCGCAGGGAAGAAAAAAAGCAATTTTATCGTCCAGGGCGGACTGCTCGGCATGGCGGGTATAATCACCCGCATCATAGGCATGATATACCGCATCCCCGTGACGAATATTATCGGGGACAAAGGCAACGGTTATTATGCCTCTGCTTATTATATCTATAATATCATGCTGCTCATATCTTCATATTCACTTCCGCTTGCGATCTCAAAGGTTGTATCCGCAAGGCTTTCCAGAAGGCAGTACCGCAATTCGCGCAAGGTCTTCAGAGGGGGGCTTATTTTTGCGACGATAACCGGAGGAGGAGTCGGACTCATCGTGCTTTTCGGCGCGGATCTTCTGGCTTCTTTTTTGATGGAGCCTCTCTCCGCGATAGCGTTAAGGATCTTTGCGCCGACCCTTCTGATAGTGGCGGTCATGGGAGTTTTCAGGGGATATTTCCAGGGAATGGGCAACATGGTCCCTACTGCGGTATCCCAGATAATAGAGCAGATAATAAATGCGATCGTCAGCATAATCGCCGCCAAGGCCCTCTTTGACTACGGGACCAAGACGGCGGCTCTTTTGAGAAATCAGGATCTGGCTTACGCTTACGGAGCTGCGGGAAGCACTCTGGGCACCAGTGTCGGCGCTTTTGTCGCGCTGATCTTCCTGGTAGGGCTCTACTTCCTTGTGGCAGGCAGGCTCAGGCGGAAGTTCGCAGAGGACGACAGTTCCTATGAGGAAGGCTACGGGACAGTGATGAAGATAATCCTGCTCACGGTCCTGCCGGTCATTCTTTCAACGGCGATCTATAACATAAACGATATCCTTGATAATTATTTCTTCAATACCATCATGCACCGCAAAGGACTGGGGGGAGAAAAGACCGCCATATGGGGAGTCTATACCGGAAAATCAAAGCTTCTGCTCAATGTTCCGATCGCGCTCGCCAATTCGATATCGGCCTCGGCGGTACCGGCCCTTGCTTCCTGTATTGCTTCGGACAATAAAAAAGGGGCGAGAAAAAGGATAAGCGCGGCGATGCGCTTTACCATCATCATCTCTTTCCCGTGCGCGGTAGGACTTTTTGTGCTGGCCGATCCGATAATCAACCTTCTCTTTTCGGGAGAGACGGAGCTTGCGGCTTCGCTCATGAGGGCCGGAGCCGTCACTGTCATGACTTATTCCGTATCTACGCTGTCAAACGGAATGCTTCAGGGGATCGGAAAGATGAACCTTCCGGTAAAGAATGCGGCCATATCACTTGCACTTCACCTTGTGGCGCTTATTGCGCTTCTTTATTACACCGACCTTGGGATCTATGCGGTGGTGATCTCCACCATCGTTTTTTCACTCAGCATGTGCCTGCTCAACAGTCTTTCGCTTAAGCATGCCATCGGCTACAGGCAGGAGAAGGGACGGACTTTTATCGTACCGACTTTATCGTCCGCGATAATGGGAGTTGTGATCTTTGTGATCTGGAAGATCCTTTCTTTCTTTACGGGATATTTCATTCAGACCATCCTTCCCATACTTATCGGGATGACCGTGTATTTTGTCTGCATACTCAGGTTTGGCGGCATCAAAGAGGATGAGCTTTATGATATCCCAATGGGCGGAAAGATAGTCAGACTGGCCAAGAACTTTGGATTCATGTGAGGATATATGGATATAGCCGTGATCGGAGCGGGCGCTTCGGGGATGGCAGCTTCGATAGCTGCAGCGCGAGCCGGGGCTTCGGTAACTTTATATGAGCATAAGGAGAGCGCAGGGAATAAGCTCCTTATAACCGGCAACGGCAAATGCAATTTTACCAATACCGATATGAGGCCCGAATGCTTTCATTCGTCGACCGCAGAGCCGGGAAGGATCGGAGGGATCCTGGAAAGGTTCGGGACGGATGATTGTCTGACCTTTTTTGAGAGCATGGGGCTGCTTCACAGAGAGAGGAAGGGAGGACTGTATCCTTATTCCGATACGGCGGAATCCGTAAGGAGCGCACTCATCCTCGAGATGAAAAGGCTCGGGGTCAGCATGATGTACGGCCTTGAACCGGAGCTTAACTTAAAGGAAAGGCTTGTGGACGGGAAAAGCTATGACAGGGTCATCATCGCCTGCGGAAGCTTTGTTTCAAAGCGGACGGGATCCGACGGATCAGGGTACGCCCTTCTGAAAAAAGCCGGGGTTGAGATCACGCCGCTGTATCCGGCGCTCACTCCGCTTGTCACGAAAGAAAACCTTTCCGCCCTTAAAGGGGTCAGGTGCGAGGCGGCGCTCACCTTAAAAGACGGCGAGGGACGTATAAGGGAGCGCTCCTTTGGCGAACTGCAGCCGTATGAACATGGCTTTTCGGGAATATGCGCCATGGACATATCGGGAGAGGCCTGCAGGATCCTTGCCGGAAAAGGCAGGGCATACGCAGAAGCCGACTATCTTCCTCTGATGTCGGATGAGGAGCTTGAGACTATGCTGAAGCATCGCAGGGAGAGCTATCCGGAGAGGGATACGGCGGATCTTCTGACGGGGATCTTTCCCCGCAAGCTCATCAATTATCTGGTACATCCCGTCGATTCAAGACGGCCCGATCACCTTAGGAAGCTTACAAACATAATAAAACACAGCAGATATGAGCTGTCCGCGGATATGCTCACGGATTTCAGCCGGGCACAGACGGTGGCGGGAGGAGTATCCTTTGAACAGCTTGACGATGATCTGATGCTTAATGATATGGAAGGGGTCTATATCACGGGAGAGCTGATCGACGCCGACGGGATCTGCGGGGGCTACAATCTACATTTTGCATGGGCTTCGGGGATCATAGCGGCAACTAATGCTGCGGGGAGCGGGATATGATCAGGATCTCGGATATAAGAGTGCCGGCCGGGTCCGATGAGGAGCATGTAAGGAACAAGACCGCTCATCTTCTGAGGGTCAGTCCCGAAATGCTGTCAGAGTTTAAGATCCTTAAAAGATCAAAGGACGCAAGGCATAAGGAGAATATCCTCGATGTATATACGGTTTCGGTAAGCCTGGAGAATGAAGCAAGGGTCGTGAAAAGATGTGGGCGCGGGAACGTCTGCATCATAAAGGATGAGGGCTACCGTTTCCCTTCGCACGGAGACAGGATCCCGCTTCAAAGGCCGGTGATAGCGGGCTTCGGACCTGCGGGGATCTTTGCGGGCCTGCTGCTTTCGCACGAGGGTTACCGTCCGCTGATCCTTGAAAGAGGCAGGCGCATGGAGGAGAGGATCGCGGACGTTGAAAGGTTCATCGATTCGGGGATACTCGATCCCGATTCAAATGTGCAGTTCGGAGAGGGCGGCGCGGGAACCTTCTCTGACGGAAAGCTGAGCTCCGGCATAAAGGACAGGGAAGGAAGAAAGGATTTTATTCTTCAGACCTTTGTAAGACACGGGGCCGACCCCGATATCCTTATAAGCGCCCATCCCCATATAGGTACCGACAGGCTTATGAAGATCATCCCTTCGATAAGGAAGGAGATCGAAAGCCTCGGCGGAGAAGTCAGGTTTGACACCGCGGTCGAAGGGGTGGAGATCAGCGACGGGAGGATAAAGGCGGTAAAGCTTTCTGCCCCAGGAAGCTCACAGCTGGAATGCGAAGATCTGTTTTTGTGTATAGGTCATTCGGCCAGGGATACCTTTGAAATGCTTTGCGGGAAAGGCCTTGCCATGGAAGCCAAGCCCTTTGCCGTAGGGGTAAGGGCGGAGCATGACAGACAGATGATCGACGGAGCGCTTCATGTGGAGAAGGCCGATTATAAACTCACTTATCACTGTGATGACGGAAGAGGGGTTTATTCTTTTTGCATGTGCCCCGGAGGATATGTGATAAATGCTTCCTCCGAAAAAGGAGGGCTTACCGTGAACGGGATGAGCTATTCCCAAAGAGACGGCAGGAATTCCAACGCGGCGATCGTCTGTACCGTAAGTCCCGAAGATTACGAGTCATACGGGGACGATCCGTTATCGGGGATCCGCTTTCAAAGAGATCTGGAAAGAAAAGCGTTTAAGGCATGCGATGCGGATCCGGGAGCAGTACCGTATCAAAGATATGAGGATTTCAGACTCGACCGGATGACTGCGGCTCCGGGAAGTGTGGTCCCGGCCTGCAGGGGCAGATACGGGATGGGGAATCTGCGAAGGATTTTACCCGCATATATCTGTGATGATATAATCGAGGCCATGTCGGCTTTCGGAAGGAAGATCCGGGGATATGACGGCGATGACACCCTGTTTGCGGGGATAGAGGCAAGAACATCATCACCGGTAAGGCTCATACGGGGAGACGACATGCAGTCAGCGAACATCAAAGGGATATATCCGGTCGGGGAAGGCGCCGGCTATGCGGGCGGGATAATGTCAGCCGCGATCGACGGCATGAAGGCCGCTGAAAAATACATAGGGATATACAGGAGAGCAGAATGAGAGATTTTGACAAGAAAAAGAGGATAGTGGTAAAGATCGGTTCCTCATCGATCACACATAAAGAAACGGGGGGCGCTGATCTTGTGAGGCTCGAGAGGCTGGTGCGTGAACTCACAGATCTGCATAACGGCGGCAGGGACGTGGTGCTCGTGTCCTCGGGAGCGATATCGGTCGGCCTTAAGGCGGCAAATATCAGGGGCATTTATTACAGCGGGAGTGAAAGACATGACGGCCCCGATGAGAAGCTTAAACTGAAGCAGGCCGCCGCAGCGATCGGCCAGGCGAGGCTTATGATGATGTATCAGAAGCTCTTCTCGGAATACAATCAGATGACGGCGCAGATCCTTATGACCAAGAATACCATCCTGGACAATCTGAATCGTTTCAATGCAAGGAACACATTCGAAGAGCTGCTGCTTCTCGGAGTGATCCCGGTCGTCAATGAAAACGATACGATAGCGACCCATGAGATCGAATTCGGAGATAACGATACGCTTTCCGCGATCGTTGCGGCACTCGTGGAGGCCGATCTTTTGATCCTTCTTTCGGATATCAACGGACTCTATACCGATGATCCGCATAAAAGCAGTGATGCCGAATTCATCCCCGAGATCGAAAAGCTTGACGAAACGGTTGAGAGATTTGCCAAGGGAAGCACCGGAAGCGTTATGGGGACCGGAGGGATGGCCACCAAGATCTCGGCTGCGCGCATCGCATCCGCTTCAGGCTGTGATATGGTGATAGCAAATGCGGACGATCTGGGCAATATCCATCGTATAGCAACAGGCGCTGAGATCGGCACTTTTATCCATTCGGACAGGAAACCCGACTTCTACATTGAGGACTTCCTGAATGAGGAATAGGGAGGCATGCAGACGGGAGATCCTTGCAAGGAGGAACTCTCTTACGGAACCTTTTATTGAAAAGGCCTCGGAGACGATAGGGGAGAGATTAAGGAATGAACCTGTCTGGAAGGAAGCCGCATCGGTCTGTCTGTATTACGGATGCAGGGGTGAGGTAAGGACCGAAGGGCTTATCAGATCGGCTTTTGACGAGGGGAAAAAGGTATTCCTTCCAAGAGTCATATCCGATACGCAGATGGTCTTTATCGAGGTCTTAAGCGGAGAAAAACAGGCGGAAGGGGCTTATGGGATCCCTGAGCCCGTATATGACGAGACAAGGCTCATGCGCGAAACCCCGGGACTTATAGTGGTTCCATGTGTTGCGGTCGACCGTAAGGGCAACAGACTTGGGCACGGAAAGGGATATTATGACAGATTTCTTGAAGGAATGGGGAAAGTTCCGAGTGTCTGTCTGGCTTTCTCCTGTCAGATCACTGAAGGCTTTATGACAAAGGATACGGATATCAGGATCGGAAACATCATTACGGAAGAGGAAATCATCAGAACATGACCGGAAAGAACAACGAGGCTGAAAGCAAAAGACAGCGGGATTATATCGACAAGGTCCGGGAAACGGTCGAAGGGAAGGGACTAAAGTATCTGGTCGTGACTTTCGGTTGTCAGATGAATGAGAGAGATTCGGAAAAGATCGCCGGAGCGCTCAGGGAAATGGGCTATGAACAGGCCTTTCGCGAAGAAGATGCGGACATCATCGTTTATAATACCTGCACCGTCCGTGACAATGCGGACAAGAGGCTCTACGGAAGACTTGGAGTATGTAAGGCTTACAAGACATCAAAAAAGGACATGCTGATAGCATTGTGCGGCTGCATGATGCAGGAGGAGCAGGTCATTGAGAAGATCGGCCGCAGCTATCCTTACGTTGATCTGATCTTCGGAACACATAATATATATAAGTTCCCCGAACTTTTATACCGCAGGCTTTCATCCGGATCGAGGATCATCGACATCTGGAAGGAGACCGGGGATATAGTCGAGGATCTTCCGACATTGAGAAAATATCCCTTCAAGACCGGGATAAATATCATGTACGGTTGTGACAATTTCTGCTCCTACTGCATCGTTCCCTATGTGCGCGGGAGGGAAAGAAGCCGGGATCCGAAGGAGATCCTGAGGGAGGCGGAAAGAGCTGCCGACGACGGAGTGGTGGAAGTGATGCTCCTCGGACAGAATGTAAATTCCTACGGTAAGGGTCTCGATACTAAGGTTACCTTTGCCGAGCTTTTGAAGGAGGTGGCTTCGATCGACAGGATCCGAAGGGTAAGGTTCATGACTTCCCACCCAAAGGATCTCTCTCCGGAGCTTATCAGGGTGATCGCGGACAACGAAAAGATCGCAAGGCACATACATCTGCCGCTGCAGTCGGGATCGGACCGGATCTTAAAGGATATGAACCGGCACTACACGGGAGAACAGTTCACCGGGCTTGCGCTCCGCATCAGAGCCGAGATCCCCGATGTAGCCATTACATCGGACATAATAGTAGGGTTTCCGGGAGAGACCGAAAAGGATGTGGATGATACCATTGCGGTTATCGAAAAAGTCAGGTTTGACGGAGCGTTCACGTTTGAATATTCTCCGCGGACAGGTACTCCTGCGGCTTCGATGGAACAGCTTTCCAAAGAATATGTACAGAAAAACTTTGACCGGGTCCTTGGCACGGTGCAAAGGGTCTCAAAAGAGCAGGCCGCAAGATTTGAAGGAAGGATCATGGAGGTTTTGACGGAGGGAGAGGATGAAAAGGATCCGTCAAGGTATACAGGAAGGCTTTCCCAGAACACTGTCGTGCATTTTACCAAATCCGGTCCCGGGCCCGGTGCGATGGTAAAGGTAAAGCTTGATGAATGCGCAGGTTTTTACTATAATGGAACGGTATGGGTTCCATGAGCCGACATAGTTAACTGTCATGGGATTTTACTGATATTTCAAGTATTAGGGATATGGAGGTTTGTATCTAAAATGGGTAGGAAACAGAAAGTCGCCGGAGCGGACCGGCAGCTCAAGGGGATGAAGTCTCTTGCGAGCATGGTGGTTTTGGGAGTGGTCATATCTATGCTCCTTATAGCCATTGTTGCCGAAGTAGTCAATGTCTTTGAATTCAGATCCAATTACAAAGAAACGGTTAAAAATGATCTTCTTACGATGGTAAAGATCGGCGGAAATCTCATGGACGCGAAGGAGATACAGATAAATGCGGCGCCCTCGATCCTGTCTGAGCTCATAGGTGATATCAAACTTGAAAATGCAGATTCAAGCTATGCCTATGCGGTTGACTCAAGCGGAACGATGTTATATCATCCCAAGCCTGAAAAGATCGGCGAGCCTGTCGAAAATGAGGCTGTAAAGAGCCTGCTGAGCCAGATCGCCGGCGGAACGATCCCGGAACCCGGAGTCATTGAGTACAAATATAAGGGCGCGATGAAATATGCGGCATATTACGTGCAGAGCATGTCACAGAATATCCTGATAATCACCGTTGACGAAGATGATATCTATGCGCCTATCAATGCGGCAACCATCAAGGCGATCATACTTATAACCATAGCTTTCCTGATCCTTGCCGTTATAATGGGACTGGTGGCAAGACACCTTCTCAAGCCTATAGGCATCCTTACGGAGATCCTGGAGGATTCCGCAAGACTCGATCTCCGGCATAACGATAAGTCCAAGCAGGTAATATACAGAAGGGACGAGATCGGAATAATCGGAAGGGATATCGCTTCGCTCAGGAAGGTGCTCAGGACGGTAGTGGGCGAGATAGGCGGATCGGGAGATCAGCTTGCCGGCATCATAAGCCAGCTTAAAGATACAACGGTCAAGCTTAACGACAATTCCTCCGATAACTCTGCCACATCACAGGAGCTCGCTGCGGGAATGCAGGAAGCTGCCGATACTACGGATACGATCAACGCAAATGTGGCGACCATGGTCGAGAATGCAAACCAGATCAACGATCTGTCCGACAGAGGAGCTGCTCATGCGGTCGAGATAAAGAAGAAGGCCGAGAACATCAGAAGCGATGTACAGTATTCCATACAGAATGCAAAGACTATCTTCGAGGATGTCAAGAGGCAGTCTGATGAAGCTATCGAGCAGAGCAAGGCTGTGGATAAGATCAATGAGCTTACCGAGACGATCAGAAGTATCGCGGGACAGACCAATCTGCTTGCACTCAATGCTTCGATCGAGGCGGCAAGAGCCGGAGAAGCCGGAAGAGGCTTTGCGGTCGTCGCGGAGGAGATCGGCCATCTTGCTACTCAGTCATCCGATACGGTCAGCGGAATCAACGATATCGTTGCCGAGGTACATAATTCCGTCGACAATATGAGCGACTGTCTCACAAGGACGCTCGATTTCATCGACAACAATGCCATGGCTGACTATGAGAAGTTTGATGAAATGGCTGAGGGTTATGCATCGGATGCCAGCGATTTCGAGGAGAACATGACCTCCATAAACGAAGCGGTAGTCGCGCTTTCAGGTTCGATCGGCGACGTTTCGGATTCGATCTCCGGTATCAATTCGACGATCGGAGAGTCGGCAAGAGGAGTAACGGATGTCGCGAACAAGACTACCGACATCGTGGCGCTCACTTCCGATACCGAGCAGATCGTGGATCAGACCGAGAAGTGCTCGGAGGATATGAAGGCTATCGTAAGCCGCTTCCAGCTTGAGTAAAGCAAAACATAATACAGGATAAAAGGTTAAGATGCGGGGCGTTACGGCCCCGCATTTTATAGTTTGCGGAGATGGTAAATCCAACACGGTTTGTGGTATTATACATAGGTTATGACATACGCGGAGATCGACAAAAGCAAAGTTAGCCCGATGATGCAGCATTACCTCTCGGTCAAGGAGGAGTATCCCGACTGCATCCTTTTTTATCGTCTGGGTGATTTCTATGAGATGTTCTTTGATGATGCGGTGGAGGTCTCAAGAGTGCTTGAGATCACTCTGACCGGAAGAGCCTGCGGCCTTGAGGACAGAGCTCCGATGTGCGGTATCCCGTTCCATGCTTATGAATCCTATATGACAAGGCTGGTCGAAAAGGGCTACAAGGTCGCCATATGTGAACAGCTCGAGGATCCGGATGAAGCCAAAGGGATCGTAAAGCGGGGAGTGATAAGGATAGTGACTCCCGGAACAAACACCAGCATCTCAGAGCTTGACAGCTCAGCCAACTCCTATATTATGAGCATTTTTTATTCTTCATATCCCTTCGGGGCGGCCATATCGGACGTGACAACAGGGGAGTTTTCGGTTGCCGAGATAAAGGATGAGAAGAGCTTAAGGGATGAGATCATAAGATTCGCTCCCAAGGAGATAATCTGCAACGAGGCTTTTTTCATGTCCGGGGTCGATGTGGATGAGCTCAGGCAGATGCATCACATCCAGGTCAATTCACTTCCGAATGCCTATTTTGACGAGGCGGGAACGGACTCTGCGATATGTGATCATTTCAAAGTGTCCCATATCGACAGCCTCGGGCTTCACGATCTTCCCCAGGGGGTCGTTGCCGCCGGAGCGCTTCTTACCTATCTGACAGAGACACAGAAGAATGAACTCGGGAATATAGTCCGTATAAATATCCTCAAAGAAAAAGGCTGCATGCTGATAGACAGCTCCACCAGAAGGAACCTTGAGCTTACGGTAACCTTAAGGGAAAAGGAGAAGCGGGGCTCTCTGATCTGGATCCTCGATAAGACAAAGACCGCAATGGGAGCCAGGCGGTTAAGGCAGTTCATGGAGCAGCCTTTAGCGGATAAGGCGCTCATAGAGGAAAGGCTTGACGCGGTTTCGGAGCTATCGGATAAGATCACGGACAGAGATGAGATAAGAGAATACCTCAATACCGTTTACGATATCGAAAGACTAATGGGTAAGGTATCGTACAAGACCGCAAACCCTCGGGATATCGTTGCTTTAAGATCCTCACTTTCAATGCTCGATCCCATTAGGAAACTGATGTCCGGGTTTGATTCCGCACTTATAAAAAGACTCGCCGATGCCATCGATCCGCTTGAGGATATGTATGAGCTGATAAGTAAGGCGATATGCGATGAACCTCCGGTATCGATCCATGAGGGAGGGATCATCCGGGAAGGATATTCCGAAAAGGCGGACAGCTACAGGAAGGCAAAGACCGAGGGAAAAGAATGGCTCATGTCACTTGAGTCAAAGATCCGCGAAAGCAGCGGCATCAAGAACCTTAAGATCAGGTTCAACAAGGTGTTCGGCTATTATTTTGAAGTTACGAATTCTTATCTTTCCATGGTGCCTGACGATTTCATCAGAAAGCAGACACTCAGCGGAAGCGAGAGATATACGACGGCGGAGCTCAAGGAGATGGAGGATAAGATCCTTAATTCCGAGGAGAGGCTTATCGCGCTTGAAAGGGATCTGTTTACGGAAGTCCGGGATGAGCTTGCGGCGAATATAGGCAGGCTTCAGGATACCGCAAGGGCTGTTGCCTATATCGATGTGCTGTGCTCACTTTCCTATGTGGCCGAGCACAATGCTTTCGTGCGTCCGAAGATCAATAAGAAAGGCGTCATAGACATCAAGAACGGGCGACATCCCGTCGTAGAGCATATGCTGAAAGAGGGACGTTTCGTGTCAAACGATGTCTATCTGGACTCCGACAAGGACAGGATCTCCATTATCACAGGTCCGAACATGGCAGGGAAGTCCACATATATGAGACTTACGGCGCTTATTGTCCTGATGGCGCATATGGGCTCCTTTGTTCCCTGTGAAAGCGCGGATATCTGCATCATCGACCGGATCTTTACCAGGGTCGGAGCTTCCGATGATCTGGCTTCGGGACAGTCGACCTTCATGGTCGAGATGACGGAGGTTGCCAATATCCTGCGCAATGCCACAAAGGATTCGCTTCTCATCCTTGATGAGATAGGAAGAGGCACATCAACCTATGACGGGCTTGCTATAGCCTGGGCCGTCGTGGAGTTTATAAGCGATAAACGCAAATGCGGGGCAAAGACTCTGTTTGCCACTCATTATCATGAGCTTACGGAGCTTGAGGGTAAGGTTGACGGGGCCAAGAATTATTGTTTCGCGGTAAAGGAGTCGGGAGACAATGTTGTATTTTTGAGAAAGGTTGTCCGCGGAGGGGCCGACAGATCATACGGGATACATGTCGCAAGGCTTGCGGGTGTTCCCGATAATGTGATACGCAGAGCGCAGGAGATCGCGGGGGATCTTGCCGGAAATGACATATCGGGCAGAGTCAGCGATATCGCTTCCGCAAAGAAAAAGCGTCAGCCGGATGAGCTTGACCGCGGTCAGATCTCGCTTTTCGATCTTGAACAGGACAGCGATATCATGACCGAGCTCAGGAATCTCAAGCTTGACATGATGACTCCGATGGATGCGATGAACACATTATACAATCTGCATAATAAGGCATTGGATATATGAAAAGGAGCGTTTAGTGTCCAGGATAGAATTGCTCGATGAAGCGACCATAAACAAGATAGCTGCCGGAGAGGTGATCGAACGTCCTTTATCGGTAGTCAAGGAACTCGTGGAAAACGCCCTTGATGCCGGTGCCGGGGCGGTCACGATCGAGATAAAGGGCGGTGGGATCGATTTTATCAGAGTCACCGATAATGGAGCCGGTATCCCCGCGGAGGAGGTCCGGCTTGCGTTTACTCCGCACGCTACCAGCAAGATACGGAGCGCGGATGATCTTTTTGATATCAGGAGCCTCGGATTCAGAGGTGAGGCGCTTTCGACCATCGCGGCGGTAGCTCAGATCGAGATGATCACAAAGACTCCGGGGAGTCTTACCGGGGTCCTGTACAGGGCGGACGGCGGGAAGGAGATATCCTTCGAGGAAGTGGGGTGTGCGGACGGAACCACCTTCATTGCGAGGAATCTGTTCTTTCATGTGCCGGCGAGGAGAAAGTTCCTTAAGAGCGCCATGACGGAAGCAGGGTACATCAATGAGTTCGTGCAGCAGATCGCGATCGCCAGATCGGATATTGCTTTTAAGTTCGTGGTGAACAATACAAACAAGCTTGTCACAAACGGTAACGGTTCCGTGAAGGATAATATATACAGGGTTTACGGCAGGGATATCTCAGATGAGATACTTCCGGTGAAAGCATCGGATAACGGGATGTCCATATCCGGCTATATCGCAAAGCCAGTCGTGGCAAGGAATAACAGAAGCCAGGAGATCTTTTTCGTGAACGGGCATTCCGTCGAGGACCGGATCCTGCAAAAGGCGGTCGAAGCCGCATATAAGCCTTTTCTGATGCAGCATAAGTTTCCTTTCGTCTACCTGTTTCTCTCCCTTGATCCCGGTATGGTGGATGTCAACGTACATCCAAGAAAAACGGAGGTGAAGTTCTCACTCGGCAATACGGTCTTTGACTTTACCGAAAGAGCCGTCGAGAGTGTATTAAGATCCGGGGAGCTTATCAATAAGGTCGAACTCGTACCCGAAAAGAAGACGGAATACAGGCCGGAAAAGAAGGCGCCCGAGCCGTTTGAAAGAAAAAAGGACTTCGATATCGATCATCTTTCCGATATCATGTCGGGGCAGTCAGACAGTGAGTCGGATTCCGGTTTCTTCGTTGAGAGAGGATTGAAAACAGGAAGCCTGATCCCCGAGCAGAGTGTGGAGCATGGACCGCAGATCCCGAACGTAGAGCAGAGTGTGGGGCATGGACCGCGGATCCCGAACGTAGAGCAGAGTGTGGGGAATGGACCGCAGATCCCGAACGTAGAGCAGAGTGTGGAGCATGGACCGCAGATCCCCGGTAAAGAGCATGGCTCAGGGATACCCGACACGGTGCAGAAATCCGGAGCGCCGGATCCTGCCCGGGAGCCCGTGACACCGGATGTGGTGCGGGAGACACCTGATGTAGTGCGGGAGACACCTGATGTAGTGCGGGAGACCGGGACTCCATACATAACAGAGAATGTGACGGCGTCGCAGATGGAGCTTTTTGAGGAGCGGGCGATCGATCCTTCGAACAGACCCTACTTCAGGATCGTAGGCTGTGTTTTCGACACTTACTGGATCATCGAATATAAAGACAAGATGTTTATGATAGATCAGCATGCCGCTCACGAAAAGGTGATGTATGAAAGATTTACAAAGGAGTACAGGGATAAACAGGTAGTCTCTCAATATGTCGAACCGCCGGTCCTTATCACCGTTGCGGGGAGGCAGGAGGAGACGATCGAGCGTTATTCGGAGGCATTTGCTTCTCTCGGCTTTGAGATAGAAAGATTCGAGGGAAATGAATACGCGCTGAGGGCCGTTCCCTCGGGATTTATGAAGCTTGAGGAAAAGGATATATTCACGGGACTGCTCGACGAACTGTCGGAGGAGCTTAAGGAGACCGAAGATGTTTCGGTGATCCATGACAGGCTCGCTCAGATGTCCTGCAAGGCTGCGGTGAAGGGCGGCAACCGGTTATCCCTCAAGGAGGCGGAGGAGCTTCTGTCGGAACTGCTGTCATTGGATAATCCATATAACTGTCCTCACGGAAGGCCTACCATGGTAGAGTTCTCAAAAAGAGACATCGAGAAATTCTTCAAGAGGATAGTATGAGGAAAAAAGAGCTTGCGATAATCGCGGGTCCGACCGCGGTCGGCAAATCCGCGGTTTCGGTAGCGCTTGCAAAGTCATGCGGCGGAGAGGTCATCTCTGCGGATTCAATGCAGGTATACAGACATATGGATATAGGATCCGCCAAGATAAAGCCGGAGGAGATGGAGGGGGTCCCCCATCATCTGATCGATATACTCGATCCTGCGGATGATTTCAATGTGTCGATCTTTGCGGACCGGGCAGACAGAGCTGTGAAGGAGATCGCCGCAAGGGGAAGCTTTCCCATTATATGCGGTGGTACCGGGTTTTATATCCAGGCGCTTTTGTACGGCATAGATTTTGCCGATGGCGAAACGGATCCGGCAATAAGGAAAGCGATCGAGGAAAAAACCGCAGGACTTGAGACCGGGGCGCTCGAAGAAAGACTTGAAAAATACGATCCGGTGTCTGCGAGCTTATATCACGGAAACAGGAAAAGACTTATAAGAGCCATGGAATACCATGAGCTTACGGGAGAGCTTCTCTCCGAAAAAAATGCCAGGGAGAGAGATCGCGAACCGGTATACGAGGCGGGGTATTATGTGCTTTATATGCCAAGGGAGATCCTCTATCGGAGGATAGAAGAAAGGGTCGATCTGATGATGGAAGAGGGCCTTGTCGATGAGGTAAAGAATCTCATAAAGCTCGGGATAAAAAGGGATATGACCTCGATGCAGGGACTGGGATACCGTCAGATCCTTGATCATCTTAACGGTGTTTACGATCTGGAGACAGCGGTTTCAGAGATAAAAAAGCAGACCAGACATTTTGCCAAGAGGCAGATGACCTGGTTTCGAAGAGAGAAGAACGTGAAGTGGATCGATGTAACGGGATTTGCCTCACCGGAGGAGACAGCTTCTTATATTGCGGGAGAGATCAATGGATAGATACGACGCTTATCAAAAGATGGGAATAAACAGAAAAGTCTATGACTTTTGCGAGGAGCTGATATCAGGGCTGTCCGACAGGTTCGGGAAATTTGACGAGATGGCGGAGATCAATCAGATGAAAGTGCTTGATGCCTTTCGCAGGGAACAGGTCCAGGAAGCCTGTCTTATGGGTACATCGGGATATGGCTATAACGATCTCGGGAGGGATACCCTGGAGCGGGTATATGCCGACATCTTCCATACGGAGGATGCGCTGGTACGTCCGCAGATAACCTGCGGCACGCATGCGCTGGCGCTGGCCCTGATGTCTAATCTGAGACCAGGAGACTATATGCTTTCGGTTTCGGGAAGGCCGTACGATACGCTGGAGGAGGTCATCGGGATCAGGGATTCCATGGGCTCTCTCAAAGAATACGGGATAGGTTATGACGAGGTATTGCTTAAGGCTGACGGCTCATTTGACCTGAACGGGATAAAAGAGAAGATAAGACCCGAAACGAAGCTTGTCGCGATCCAAAGATCCAAGGGTTATTCAGACAGGCGATCCTTTTCCGTAGAGCAGATCGGAGAGTGTATAAGCTTTATCCGCTCGATCGGCAAGGAGCTGATCATAATGGTCGATAACTGTTACGGAGAATTTGTGGAGGAGCTCGAACCCTCCGATGTCGGAGCGGACATGACGGTCGGCTCGCTGATAAAAAATCCCGGAGGAGGACTCGCGCCGGCGGGAGGTTATATCGCAGGCACATCGGTCTGTATTGAAAATGCCGCAAGGCGACTGACCAGTCCCGGGCTTGGCAGGGAGGTCGGGGCGACCCTCGGGATCATGAGGGATTTTTATCAGGGCCTTTTCCTGTCTCCCGTAGTGACCGCAGCGGCATTAAAAGGCGCCGTATTTGCGGCTTCCATATACGAAAAGCTCGGATTTGATGTGCTTCCGTCTTCAGAAGAAGAGAGATACGATATCATTCAGGCGGTCACCTTCCACAGAGAGGATGCGCTTGTCTCATTCTGCAGAGGAATACAGGCGGCATCACCCGTTGACAGTCATGTGGTACCCGAAGCCTGGGATATGCCGGGCTATGACAGTAAGGTAATAATGGCGGCCGGCAGCTTTATCTCCGGTTCCTCGATCGAGCTTTCGGCTGACGGTCCCTTAAGGGAGCCCTATTCAGTCTACTTCCAGGGAGGACTCACCTGGCCTCATGCAAGATTCGGGATAATGAATTCTCTTCAGTATCTGGTGAACGACGGGATCGTGAATCTTTGAGATCCGGGGGCCAACCGCTCTGTATTGACCGATAGAAAATGAGGTGTTAAAATTTTGCATTGTTAAGGGGTTGATATGATATCTCTTTTTCCGTATGCCGGAGAGAGAGGTTTATATGTATAAAGGGATAAAGAATTATCCCGCGAGCGAGAGGCCATACGAAAGATGTGAAGAGTATGGTCCCGGGGCATTGAGCGATGCCGAGCTTTTAGCGGTCATACTCCGGAGCGGAAAAAAAGGACTTGATGCAAAGGAAGTAGCGATGAGGGTCCTCGACGAAGTAGGAGGAACTCTCGGCGGCCTGTGCCGGGCGGAGGTATCGGACCTGCGCCGGATAGAAGGCATAGGAAGAGTCAAAGCCGTTCAGCTCGTGTGTATCGTCCAGATCGCAAAAAGGATCTGGAAAGAGGATGTAAAACATAAAGATCCGCTTTGTCATGTCAGAGAGGCGGCCGCATATTATATGCAGGAGCTGAGGCATGAAGAGACGGAGCATGTTTATGTAATGATGCTTGATACAAAGATGCGCTTCATAGGCGATCATCATGCATCCATAGGATCTGTCAGTATGTCGCAGGTGCCTGTCAGGGAGATAATCAGGGAATCTCTGAGGCGGGATGCGGTGCATATCATTCTGGTCCATAATCACCCCAGCGGAGATCCGACACCATCAGAGGCCGACAGGGAAGTATGCAGAAATCTCGAGCTTGCCTGCAGGATATCAGGTCTGAAGATGGTCGATTCGATCATTATCGGAGACGGAAAATACTACAGCTTTAGAGAAAAAGGAAATCTGAATTGAGTAATATAGCATTTGGCGTAGATCTGGGAACAGGCAATATCAAGATATACTGTACCGCAAAAGACACGATCACGAACGAAAAGAACATGATCGCGATCATGAAAAAGGATATTCTTTTTGCGTACGGAGATGCGGCCTTCGACATGTTTGAAAAGGCGCCGCAGAATATAAAGGTATCATATCCGCTGGTCAACGGAGTCATAGCGGATATCGGAAATATGACCACGGTCCTTACCGAATTCATCGATGAGCTGACCGACGGGAGAGGATCGGGAGCGGATTACTTCGTTTCGGTGCCCACCGATGTGACGGAGGTTGAAAAAAGAGCCTTCTATGATCTGATCAAGGATTCGGGACTGAAGCCCCGAAAGATCATGATGTCGGAAAAATCACTCGCAGACGGTCTCGGAATGGGGATAGATGTCAAGACTTCACAGGGAGTACTGGTTGTCGATGTCGGTTTTGAAACGACCGAGATCTCCGTGCTTTCTCTGGGCGGCATCGTTCTCTCAAAACTCATCAAGATAGGCGGACGCAAGTTTGACGATGCGATAAGAGCCGTTATAAGACGTGAATTCGGTCTTGTTATCGGAGAAAAGACCGCCGAGCAGTTAAAGATCGAGCTCGGGGAAACGGAAGCCGGACATAAGCCCGCGATAGTGTACGGAAGAGATCTGGTCACCGGACTTCCCGTTGAAAGATCCATCCCGACCGATCTTATTGACGGCACGATAGCGGAAACGGCGTCTGTTATAGTTGATAATATTAAGATAATATTAGAGCGCACACCTCCCGAGCTTTCGGCGGATATATACAAACGCGGTATATATCTTACGGGCGGCACTGCATCGCTTGTACATCTGGACGAGCTGATCGTTAAGGGGACCGCGCTTAAAGTCAATAAGGCCGAGAATCCGCAGGAAAGTGTTGCCTACGGTCTTGCCCGTATAATAAAGGATCCCAATTTCAGGTCTGTAGCTTATTCCATCTCTGACATGTCGGAAGACGTTTAAGTACATATGGCTAGGGTTAAGGTCAAAAGAAGAGGGGTAAAGATTCCTCCAGGATATCTGCTCCTGATACTTACTGTTGTATCTGTACTGCTGATGATCATGACTTTTACAACGGATATAGTCCCTACGATATTTAACGGTATCGCAGGCTATACTTTTATGCCGTTCAAAAAAGGGCTGTCCGGGATCTCGGTATATGCGAATCAAAGAGCCGACGATTTCAAACAGATCCGCGATGTTATATCGGAAAATAAAGCGCTGAAAGAGCAGATCGATGAGCTTACCGAACAAAACGATATGCTCGTGGAAAACAGGTTTGAGCTTATTGAGCTCAGGGGACTGCTCGATCTCGATTCGGAATACGAAGAGTATGAAAAGATAGGAGCGAGGGTTACCGGTAAGGATCCCGGAAACTGGTATTCGGTCTTTATCATAGATAAAGGCGAGGAAGACGGTATCAAAGAGGGAATGAACGTGCTTGCGGGATCCGGTCTCGTAGGCCTTGTCACCAAGACCGGCCCAAACTGGGCACAGGTCAGATCCATCATCGATGACCAGAGCAATGTGTCCGCAAGGATGCTCAACACCTCGGATAATCTGATCGTTTACGGAAATCTTGAAGCAATGAAAGAGGGAACCATTGAGTTCGGTCAGCTTTCGGATTCCGATGATGAAGTCGCCGTTGGAGATAAGATCGTCACGAGCAATATCTCCGACAGATATCTTCCCGGGATAGCGATCGGCTATATCAATACCATAGAAAAGGATCCCAATAACCTTACAAAATCCGGGACCCTGACCCCGGTGGTCGATTTCGAGCACATCGACGTGGTACTCGTCATAACCCAGATGAAGGAGGAGAACAGCCTGGAATGAAAAAGCTTGTCGAACTCCTTGTTATCATCATATGCTTCCTCCTGCAGAGCACAATATTCCATTCGATCTCTTTTGCCGGGATCGTGCCGAATCTCATGGTGGTCATAACAAGTATCTTCGGATTCATGGAAGGCAGGAATGACGGGATGTTCGTCGGCTTTATCAGCGGGCTGCTCATCGATATATTCTACGGAAGCGTGCTGGGCTGGAATGCCCTCATCTTCCTTTTGCTTGGATATGTCAACGGTATCGCAAACAGGGTATTCTATCCGGATGATATCAAATTCCCGCTCCTTTTTATTTCACTTACGGATGTGGCCTATCTTTTTATCACCTATGTTACCGGGTTTCTCTTCCGCGCGAGATTTAACGTGAGCTATTATCTCGGCCATATCATCCTGCCGGAGCTTGTGTATACGATAATCGTTTCGGTCCTCGTTTATCTGCCGCTGCTTCGGATCTTCATGCTCATTGACGGACGCTTTGAGGAGACTGAATGAGCCATGAGGAATTTCTTCAAAAAACTCAGCGATAAACTGATAGGACTTCTGACTTCCAGGATATTCATCCTGGGAATCTTTCTTGTGCTCATGGCTGTCCTTGTGGTATACAGGCTCTTTGTGCTGCAGATAGTTCACGGCGAGGAGTATCAGGAAAACTTCACCTTGAAGATAGAGAGAGAAAAGTCGCTGAAGGCTACGAGAGGCACCATCTATGACAGGAACGGAGTTGTGCTTGCAGAGGATAAGCTGGCTTATTCCGTGACGATAGAAGACAATTACGATGCGAACTCGACCCGTGATATGGATATCAACAACACTATACTGTCCCTTATCGATATCGTCGAGAGCAACGGCGACAGCATGGATTCCATGGATTTTGACATCATCCTTGATGAGACCGGCAATTACCAGTTTACGGTGGGCGGGACCTCGCTTCTCAGGTTCCTTGCCGACTGCTACGGACACAACAGGACCGACGAGCTGAAGATCAAGGAGAGGAATGCTACTCCTGACGACGTGATAGAGTATCTTTGCGACAAAAAGATGTTCGGGATCGGAATGTATACGGAGAATGCCGACGGCAAATATGATTTTGAGCCCATGGGAGGGCTTACCAAAGCCCAGATATTAAAAGTCGCCAGGATAAGGATGGCAATGTTTTCAAATTCCTATCAGAAGTATCTGGCCTCCACGGTCGCGACGGATGTAAACGAGAATACCGTGGCCGAGATCATGGAGAATAAAGACACTCTCCAGGGAGTTAATATCGCCGAGGATACCATAAGGGTCTATATTGACGATCCTTCGATGAGCCATCTGCTGGGGTATACCGGAAAGATATCCGAGGAGGAGCTGGCCGCGCTTAATGAGGTGGATCCGGAGGAAAGATATCCCCATCATTATGAACTGAATGATATGGTAGGAAAAGCCGGTATCGAACAGGTCATGGAAAACGAACTTCAGGGGACCAAGGGAAGTCAGGAGATATTTGTCGATAACCTTGGCCGTATAACCGAAACCGGCAGGACGGTCGAGCCCGTAGCGGGCAATGACCTTACGCTGACAATAGATTCCGATCTTCAGAGCGCCATCTATAAAATACTGGAGCAGAAGATCGCCGGTATCGTTGTATCAAAGATAAGAAACATGAAGGTGATGGATACCGATGAAGAGGTTGCATCCGCCGATATCATCATCCCTATCGACGATGTTTATTATGCGCTTATCAACAACAATGTAATCTCGCTTTCTCATATGGCATCCGATACTGCGGACATAACCGAGACGGAAGTTCAGATGATATTCGATGAAAAGCTTACTGCCACGCTCGGTCAGATAAGATATGAACTGATGGAGGGGAATACCGTTTACAACGATCTTTCCGAGGAAATGCAAGGATATGAGAGTTACATCGTATCAATGCTTCAAAGTGAAAACATCAGGGTGTTCGATCCCACTCTTATAATCGAAGGCGATGAGATCCAGGAAAAATGGATGAACGGTGAGATCTCCCTGTCAGAATATCTGAGGGATGCGATCGCTAAAGGTTACATTGCCGTAACGGCGATCGAAGGGGGGACCGAAGAGTATTCGGATACACAGGAGGTGTACGAATCGCTCGTTGCTTTTATCATGGATGAGCTGATACGTGACAGCAGATTTTCAAAGGACATCTATAAATACCTGATCCGTGACGATATGATCACCGGATATCAGATATGCATGATACTCTTTGAACAGGGGATAATCGATAATGAGAACGGCGAGATGGAGAGCCTTAAAAGCGGAGCTTTGACACCGTATCAGTTTATCACGGAGTGCATCAGACTTCTAAAGATCACTCCGGCGCAGCTTGCGCTCGATCCCTGTACGGGATCATCGGTGGTGACGGATCCCAGAAACGGGGAAGTGCTGGCCATTGTAACGTATCCCGGATTTGATGACAATATGATGGCCAATTCCGTGGATGCGGATTATTTCAATAAGATCAACAACGACCTGTCACTTCCGCTTTACAACAATGCGACGCAGCAGCGTACCGCTCCCGGATCCACATTTAAGCCGATATCCACTACGGCCGGACTTGAAGAGGGTGTGATAACGACCGGTGAGATAATAACCTGCGAGGGAGTATACGAGAAGCTTGAGCAGGATACCAAAAGCCCGAGATGCTGGATATACCCCGGAAGTCATGGGCCTTTGAATGTCGTCGGAGGGATCAAGAATTCCTGTAACTATTATTTCTACGAAGTGGGTTACAGACTAAGCGTCGGTCCCAACGGACTCTATAATTCCGATCTTGGACTTGAAAAGCTCAAATATTACTGTGACCTTTACGGGCTTACCGAGACCAGTGGAGTTGAGATACCGGAGAATACCCCCAATGTTTCCGACATGGACTCAATAAGATCGGCGATCGGACAGGGCACGCATAACTATACCACGACCCAGCTTGCACGATATGCGACTGCGATCGCAAACAGCGGGAATGTCTATAACCTCAGCATACTGGACAAGCTGACTTCGTCAGACGGGCAGGTTCTTGAGGACTACACACCGAAACTCAGGAACCGTATGGAAGTCCAGCAGTCAACCTGGGATGCGATACATCTTGGAATGATGGAAGCCGCATCGACCTATTCGGCATTTGAGGATTTCCCCGTTATCATCGCGGGTAAGACCGGTACTGCGCAGCAGACCACCACCAGACCTAACCACGCGCTGTTTATCTGTTATGCGCCGTATGACAGCCCGCAGATCGCTGTCGCAACGAGAATAGCTTACGGCTATACCTCGTCAAACGCGGCATCGACAACAAAGGATGTAATAAGCTATTACTTTAAGCTTCAGGATACGGAGGACATCATAACCGGAGTTGCGGATACTTCAGGCGGAGAAGCATATCTTGACTAAGGAGCATATCCTGACTGAGGAGCATATCTTTACTGAGGAGCCTGTCTTGACTGAGGAGGGATCATGGGAAGATACAGTATAAGAAATTATAATTTTTTGCTTGTGGCATCGGCGGTCGCTCTTTCCATATATGGGATCATGGTTATCGGCAGCGCGAGGGAATCATTTCAAAGCCATCAGATACAGGGTTTTGTCATGGGACTCGGCGCGATGCTGCTCGTGTCGCTGATAAGCTACAGGTTCATACTGAAGTTCCAGTGGGTATATTATATCATGACAGTCGTGATCCTGCTGCTCGTCGAGCTTTTCGGTGAAAGCGTAAATAACGCCAAAAGATGGCTGGTCGTCGCAGGAGTACAGATACAGCCTTCGGAAGTGGCCAAGATCCTTTTGATCCTTTTCCTTGCGGCATTTATATCCAAAAGAGAGGATAAGCTGAACAGGCCCGCAAACCTTATAACCGTATTGATACTGATCATGATCCCGGTATATCTTATCCAGAGCGAGCCGGATCTTTCCACCAGTCTGGTGGTACTTGTCATTTTCGTATCGATGCTCTATGTAGGAGGGCTTTCCTACAGGATAATAGGAGCGATCGCCGCCATAGCGCTCCCCATAGTGATCATAGGGATGATACTGGTGCTTCAGCCCAATCAGGAGATAATAGAGCCTTATCAGCAGACCAGAATACTTGCATGGCTGCAGCCCGATAAGTATCAGGATACCGCCGGGTACCAGCAGCAGAATTCCATAGTCGCGATAGGGAGCGGAAGACTCACCGGAAAAGGCTATAAGAACAACGAGGTCGGTTCCGTCAAAAACGGTAATTTTATTTCCGAGCCTCAGACGGACTTTATAATGGCGGTTGCCGGAGAGGA
This sequence comes from Lachnospiraceae bacterium, assembly GCA_024699045.1. GTDB lineage: Bacteria > Bacillota > Clostridia > Lachnospirales > Lachnospiraceae > NK4A144. The sequence goes on from JAILQK010000016.1 coordinate 37,233, forward strand.
GCTTGGTTTTGCCGGATGCCTTGTCGTGGTGATCCTGTTTGCCCTGACCTCCGCGACAATAATCCATGTCGGAAGGAAGGCGGCGGATCTTGCGGGAACGCTGATCTGTGCCGGTGTGGCGGCCCACATCGGCTTTCAGTCCTTTGCGAATATCGGCGTTGCGACAGGACTGCTTCCGAATACAGGCCTGCCGCTTCCTTTTATCAGCTACGGCTCGACTTCACTCATATGTCTTCTTGCCGAGATAGGGCTTGTGCTTAATGTCGGACTTATGAGCGGCGGAGTAAGGCCTTCTTCATCGCTTAATTTTTATCTGGAGAGCTGAGAAAAAGACAGAGCTTTGCCGGCCGGCATTTCTACTTATAAAAGCGGGGATATCTTGCCCCGGGCAGGAAATAATAATATAATTGTCAGTGTATTAAAAGGGGTATGGTACATTGAACATAGGATTGATAGCTCATGATGCCAAAAAGAAGCTCATGCAGAACTTCTGTATAGCATATCGTGGGATTTTGGCAAAACATAATATGTATGCCACCGAAACGACAGGCAGAATGATAGAAGAGGCCACAAATCTGTCGGTACACAAATACCTTGCGGGCCATCTCGGAGGAGAGCAGCAGATCGGAGCACAGATAGAATCCGATGCCCTTGATCTTGTCATATTTCTCAGAGATCCCGAATCCGTCAACAGTCAGGAAATGTCCCTTCACCGGAGCATTGTGAGACAGTGCGACATGCACAATATCCCTGTAGCGACGAATCTGGCCACGGCTGAACTGCTCATCAAATCACTTGACAGGGGAGACATGGAGTGGCGTGAGATGTACAAATAGTTCTAAACGCATAGCTACGATCATCGCGTTGATCCTTACCGCGCTTTCTGTGTGCGGATGCGGTGAGAGCGCTTACGGATTGGTCTATGATAAGGACAGCGCCAAGAGTGCTTTCAGGCTGGAATCTCAGGATGTCAGGGAATGCGCGCCTTCCTTTGCCGCAAATCTATGCATCCCGGGTGATGAATCCACATCCGAAAATGAAATAGATACGGGAAGCGATTCTTATTCCGCGGCAATGCTCTTTGATCTTAAGGGCAGGAAAACCCTTTATTGCAAACATCCGTATGAAAGACTGTATCCGGCGAGCATGACAAAGGTACTCACCGCTATAGTCGCTATGGAAAACTGTGACATGGATCAGATGCTGGTAGCCGACGAGAACTGTGTCATGACGGAAAACGACGTGCAGAAGGTAAAGCTTCGGGCGGGAGACAGGATGACCCTGGATCAGGCGCTTCACATGCTTTTGATCTATTCGGCAAACGATGTGGCCAATCTTATTGCGATAAACGTCGGGGGATCCGTGGAAGGCTTTGCGGATATGATGAATGAGAAGGCAAGGGCGCTCGGAGCTACAAATTCGCATTTCGTGAATCCGTCAGGACTGCATGACGACGATCATTATACCACGGCTTATGATATGTATCTCATCTTTAATAAAGCCATAACCTTCGGCAAATTCATCGAGATCATCTCCATGAGCGACTATTCCACGATCTATCACGATGATTCGGGGAATGACATCAGTTATGAATGCGCGAGCACCAACCGTTATCTGAAGGGTGAGGTCAATCCCCCTCAGGCGGCCAATGTCATAGGAGGCAAGACAGGTACCACGCTTGCTGCCGGAAGCTGCCTTGTTCTTATGTCAAAGGATCCCTCGGACAACTCTTATATCTCTGTTGTCATGAAGGCGGACAACGTGGATGTAATGTATAAAAAGACGAACAATATGCTTGAACTTTTGCAATAGCAGATTGTGTATATGGATCGATATATGATATACTATACACATAATTTTTTTATTACAAGGAGGGCTCCTCTATGATACAGCTCATCACAGGTGAAAAGGGTAAGGGCAAGACAAAGGTATTGCTTGACAAGGCTAATGAAACGGCAAAGAACGCAAAAGGAAGCCTGGTTTTTGTAGACAAGGATTCATCCCATATCCTGGAGCTCAAAAATTCCATCAGGCTTGTGGATGTAAGTAAATATGTGATATCCAATTCGGATGAGTTTTACGGTTTTGTTGCCGGCATAGTATCCGCGGATCACGATCTCGAGCATTTGTATATAGATGCCTTTTTGAAAACGGCATACATCAAAGACGAGGAATATGTCGAAGTATTAAGGAAGATAGAGAAATTGTCCGATAATTACGGAGTTACGGTGATGGTCAGCATATCGGTCACAAAGGATCAGCTTCCGGAGGATATGGCTGATAAGATCATAGTGGCTCTTTAATAAATACCGGAATGCGGATCTGATCCTTGTACGAACGCACCGCCTTATTATATGCGGGACGCCGGGGCTTAGACAGCCATAACGTTCGACTGGTCCGCTTATGAAAACTACAGATAACGGAGAGGGCGGGACTACCCGCCCTTTTTAAATTAGTCATATGGCAGAACAAAACCAGACATCGGGAAAACATTATATCAATGCCGGTACTCTGATCTTCGGAGCGATACTGGTGTATCTGATCCTGATCATTTATTCGGGAATGCACGTTACACAGCTGGCAGGCTACGAGGTTACGGAAGGCTCACTTGCGATAGACAGCACCTATCGCGGTATAGCCCTGCGCGTAGAACAGGTGGTATCGGCGAACAATAACGGATACATCAATTACTATGCGGGAGAGAGCGAGCATATCAGCAACGGAGGTCTGGTTTATTCCATAGATGAAAGCGGAGTGCTTTCGGAAATGATCAAGGATTCCGCAGCGATCAATACGGTGCTTTCGGATGAGGCACTGGGCGAACTTCGTGGGGATCTCATTGATTTCTCGCTTAAATACGATGACCGGAATTTCTATGATGTCTACCGTATGCAGGATTCGGTACAGAGTACGATAAAGAAGCTTGCGAATCAGAGCGCGCTTGAAGATCTGCGGTCCGTTTCCACCAATGCCTACGGAGACCTGATCGATATGGGATATGCGTCCGACAGCGGCGTGGTGGTCTACAACTATGATGATCTTGAGGAAGTCACAGCGTCAACGGTTACCGAAGAAACCTTTGCCGAAAGCGATCATCAGAAGGTACAGCTTGTTGACGGAGAACTGGTGTCGGCGGGAGATCCTGCCTATAAGCTTGTCACGAGTGAGAACTGGCAGGTAGTGTTTCCCATAGACGAGACCACGAAAGAAGCGGTGAGCGGAAATGAGCTCGTCAAGGTGAGATTCCTGAAGAACGATTATGAATCAAAGGCCCGGATAGAGATCGTGACCAATGACAAGAAGGACTACGGAGTCTTGTATCTCAACGATTCCATGATCGCCTTTGCAACGGACCGTTATGTGGATATAGAGCTGGTGCTCGATGAGGTCAGAGGGCTGAAGGTTCCCAATTCCGCGATCGTCAGTCGTGAATTCTATGTGATCCCGGCGGAGTATGCAACCGACAGCAGCGCCGGAGATACTGCGGGATTCCTGCGGCGGACCTATCTGGAGGATGGCTCGGAGTCGACGGAGTATATCAATGCCGATGTCTATAACCGTGTCGATGACGAGCTGTATATCGATACTTCGGTATTTGCGAGCGGAGATGTCATCGTGAAGCCTGATTCAACCGACACATTTACCGTGAGCAGCAAGGAAACGCTCACGGGTGTCTACAACATGAACAAGGGCTATGCCGATTTCACCAAGATAAATATCATAAATTCAAATAAAGAGTATTCGATAGTCGAGTCGGAGTCGATGTACGACCTGCAGGTCTATGACTATATCGTACTGGACGGTGACGGGGTTAACGACAGTGATTTTGTAACGGATACGGATCTTAAAAAGGAAACGGGTTCAACACGTTGACCGGTTTAACCGCAGATGCGGCGTATATTTTCGGTGAAAGGAAGAGAGGGGTCTGATGATCAGAGAAAATCTTGAAGCGGTGGAAAACAACATAAAGGAGGCCTGTTTGAGAGCCGGCAGGGAAAGGGATGAGGTAACCCTGATCGCGGTGAGCAAGACCAAGCCAATATCAGATCTTATGGAAGCTTATGATGCGGGCATCAGGGTGTTCGGTGAAAATAAGGTCCAGGAGCTTGCGGAAAAGATCGAAAAAATGCCCGACGACATACACTGGCATATGATAGGCCATCTTCAGAGAAACAAGGTGAAATATATAGTAGGAAAGGTGGACCTTATTCACAGTGTCGATAATACCGGGCTTGCGGAAGAGATCAATAAAAGGGCCGAAAAGCTCGGAGTGGTACAGGATATCCTGATCGAGGTAAATATCGCGGATGAGGATACCAAGTTCGGATTGCCGTCGGATCAGGTGCTCGATTTTTATGTAAATACTTCAAAACTCCCTTATGTTAACGTAAGAGGTTTGATGTGTATAGCCCCAAATGTAGATGATAGCGAGAAAAACAGACCATATTTTGTAAAATTACGCAAAATTTATGTTGACATAATGAATCTCATGAGGCATAATGGGTTGGTAGATGTTATGTCAATGGGCATGACCGGTGATTATCAGGTGGCCATAGAAGAGGGCGCAACGATGATCAGGGTCGGTACCGGCATATTCGGAGCAAGAGATTACAATACTGCATAAAACAGGGAGGGTTTTACAATGGGAGTTTTGGAAAGATTCCTCAGTTCAATGAAATTCGACGATGCCGATTATGAGGATGATTACGATGACGAGGATGAAGTCATTGAGTCCAGACGAAGCAGGTACAGAGGAAGAGATACAGCTGACGACGAGGAAGAAGAGGTAAGGCCTCAGAGAGCAAAGATCACACAGATGCCGAAGAGAAGGAACGGAACTTTTTCTAACGGAATGGGCGTATGTGTTGTCAAACCCACATCGGTAGAAGACGGACAGGTCATTATAGACACGCTTCTCGACAACAGGACGGTAGTGGTCAATCTCGAAGGCATAGCTACAGATACCGCACAGAGGATAATGGATATCACGTTCGGTGCAAATGTTGCTTTAGACGGACATCTTCAGCAGATCTCCAAGAGCATTTTCATCGTGACTCCCAGAAGCGTATCGATCTCGGGAGACCTTCAGGAAGCATTAGGCGGAGGACAGGTTGATCTTTTCGGGATCGCAAAATAATTGAAAGATTTATCATGCTTAAGCGAAAGCTGCGGGGTAACCGCAGCTTTCTTATTAAGAAAACAGTAATCAGGACCGCAGCGTCAAAGCTGAGACCGCTGTCGCAGGAAGGACCATGGAAGAAAGCTTATTTGTAAAGACCGGAGAAGATACCGGTTATGATATAATACTGGCTCATGATTATATTTCCCTTCCGGAGCATATTGAAAAGCTCGGGTTCAAGGGGAGAAAGATATGCATAATATCCGACAGTAATGTTTTTCCTCTTTACGGAGATATAGTCAAAGAGCAGTTAAAACCTGTGTCTGATGATATATTTGATATCGTTTTTGCTGCAGGAGAAGAGAATAAACACCTTGATACGGTAAAAAAGATCTATGAGGGGCTTATCGGTTACCATTTTGAGAGGAACGATCTGATCGTAGCCCTCGGCGGAGGCGTTACCGGTGATATCTCAGGCTATGCGGCCGCTACTTATTTAAGGGGGATCGACTTTATCCAGCTTCCCACAACCCTTCTTGCGTGCACTGATTCTTCGATAGGCGGCAAGACCGGGGTCGATCTTGATGAGTATAAAAACATGGTTGGGGCATTCAAGATGCCGCGCCTTGTTTACATGAACCTTTCCACGCTGAAAAGCCTCAACGGCCGTGAATTCGCCTCCGGGATGGGAGAGGTCCTTAAACACGGACTGATAAAGGATGCGGCATATTACGAATGGCTCATAAATAATTTCTCCGAGATAAATGAGAGGGACAGTAAGACCCTTCAGAAGATGATAAAACGATCCTGTGAGATAAAACGTGATATCGTCGAGCGTGACCCCACGGAAAAAGGGGAGCGCGCGCTTTTGAATTTCGGTCATACGATAGGTCATGCGATCGAGAAATACATGAATTTTGAACTTAAACACGGTGAGTGCGTTGCGCTAGGAGCATTTGCGGCAAGCTATATATCATATAAGAGACAGCTTCTTACAACCGAGGAATGCTTCGAGATCAGGGACATGTTCGTCCCTTTCGGTCTTCCGGTAACGCTTCCCGACGGTGCGGATGCCGATAAGATCCTTGAGCTGACAAAATCCGATAAAAAGATGAATGCCGGCAGGATCAGGTTTATACTTCTCAAGGGGATAGGCAAGGCATATATAGATACTACGGTAACGGATGAAGAGATGCTTGACGGCATCAGACAACTTGTGATTGATAAGGATCTGTGAGATGAATACAAAAAAGAGAGTTCTTTTTTTTCTGATGGATATCGCGATAATCGCTGTTCTGGTCGCTATAGACAGATTTTCAAAGATCGCGGCAGAGCATTGGCTTAAGGATAAAGAAGCGGTAAAACTGATATCCGGGGTATTTGAACTCAGATATCTTGAAAACCGCGGGGCGGCTTTCGGGATGCTGCAGGACATGCGGATGTTATTTATTGTCGTGGGGGCGGTCTTTATCGTTGCGGTCATTTATTTCCTTATAAGGATCCCCGCAACAAAGAAATACTTCCTGCTCCGGGCCTGTCTTGTCCTTATAGGAGCGGGCGCCATAGGGAATCTGTATGACAGGGTCACTCTGAATTATGTGGTGGATTTCCTGTATTTTATTTATATCGATTTTCCGATCTTTAATATCGCCGACATCTATGTCACCGTTTCAGCCATTACTCTGGTCATCCTGTTTGTCTTTATCTATAAGGATGAAGATCTGGATCTCAAGGAGGCCAACACCGTTAAAATGCATTCTTCGATGAGACCCGTGCAGGAGAATGAAGAAATAGAAACAGACAAAAAGGCAGAAAGCGATTCCGACAAGAAGTCCGGGAGCGGGTCTGAGAAGAAAGAAGAAAAAGACACAGACAAGAAGCCGGAAAGTGACTCCGACGAGAAGTCCGGGAGCGGGTCTGAGAAGAAAGAAGAAAAAGACACAGACAAGAAGGCTGAAGGCGATTCCGACAAGAAGTCCGGGAGCGGGTCTGAGAAGAAAGAAGAAAAAGACACAGACAAGAAACCGGAAAGTGACTCAGACGGGAAGTCCGGGACCGGGTCTGAGAAGAAAGAAGAAATAGACCCTGCCAAGGAGCCGGAAAACGGTCCCAACAAGCAGGATCGGTCCGGGACAGGGAAAAAAGGGAAAAAGAACTCGAACAGGAAGGGTCGAAAAGGCAGCAACAGGAAGAACGGAGCCGGCTCCGATAAGGATAATAAGCCGGAAGGAAAAAACGGGGACGATGGAGAATAATACCGCCGTCGATCTTTCTTTCAGCGTGCCGGAGGAGCTTTCGGGGCTTCGCCTTGATAAGGCGATATCCGAATACTATGAGCAGATATCGAGATCGGGGATAACAAGGATAATAAAAGACGGTGGGGTTTTGGTCGGAGGGACTCCGGCAAAGGCCTCATATCAGGTCAGTACGGATGACAGGGTTGAATTTTCACTCCCGGAATGCGGGATCCCGGATATCGTTGCCGAGGATATCCCACTGGATATCCTGTATGAAGACGAAGGGATGCTTATTGTCAATAAACCCAAAGGGATGGTCGTCCATCCGGCCGCCGGGCATTATACCGGCACTCTGGTGAACGCGCTGATGTATCATTGCAGGGATCTTTCCGGGATCAACGGGGTCCTTCGTCCCGGGATAGTCCACAGGATCGATAAAGACACGACCGGCTCGGTGATAGTATGCAAGAACGACAAGGCTCATCGGGAGATAGCGGAACAGCTTGCGGTCCATAGCATAGACCGAAGATACAGGGCGGTCGTTCACGGCAGGCTAAAGGATGACCGTGGGACGATCGATCTGCCGATAGCGCGCAGCCGGAATGACAGAAAAAAGATGGCGGTCGATCCCTCCGGAAAACGCGCGGTCACTCACTATGAGGTGCTGGAACGGTTTTCGGAATACACATATGTCGAGTGCCGGCTGGAGACCGGAAGGACGCATCAGATCCGTGTCCATATGACTCATATAGGACACCCGATCCTTGGGGATGAGACATATGGGGCGAGAAGATCAAAGGTACATGCCGAGGGGCAGACACTCCATGCTTATTTCCTGGGACTTAAAAGCCCCGCTACGGGAGAATATATAGAAGTTACGGCGCCGTTGCCGGAATATTTCAGGAATATCCTTGATAAGGTGAGAAGCGTATGAAATACAAAGAACAAAAGGAAAACGAAGCGAGACTTAAAGCGGATGCGATGTCGAAGGAGATGCCGCCTTTTGTAAGGCAGTTCTTCATGAGTGAAGAAAACCATCTCGCGGGGATGACACTTTATTCATATGCATCACAGCTCAAAACCTTCTTTGAATTCCTTAAGGAAAACAATCCTTATTTCGGCGCGAAAGATATCAGGCTTATCACGACCGATGATATGGGGATGCTCACCGATGCGGATATTGCCGAGTTTCTGCATGATCTCAGGATGCCAAAGAAAAGGAACAGCAATGCGGGAGAGTCGGTATGCTCCGAGACGACCATAATGCATTACATGGTATCCCTGAACCGGCTTTTCAACTACCTGGCGGCTCACAGATATATCAGGTCAAACCCCGTCGAGCTCATAAAACGCGGGAGAGTAAAGAAGAAAGAGATAGTCTACCTGGAACGTGACGAAAAGACTGAGTTTTTATCCGTTGTTGAGTCGGGGGACAAGCTTACAAAGAACCAGCAGAAATTTCATGACCTTAAAGCCTCTAAAAGAGACACCGCGATATGCACGATCTTTCTCGATACGGGGATCCGTGTCTCGGAGCTTGTCGGGATGAACATAAACGATATCAATTTCACCAAACACGGGATCAGGGTTTTCAGAAAAGGCGGAAACTTTGATACCGTATATATGAGTGACAGCGCAGAGCAGATAATCAGTGATTATCTGGAGAACGGTAGACCGTCATACAAACCCTCCGAAAAGGAGGAGGCGGTTTTCTTAAACAGATCCGGAAACCGTATAAGTGTCAGATCGGTGGAGAAGCTTGTCAAAAAGTACATGCTTTCCGCAGTGCCCGATAAAGCGGACCGGATCACTCCCCATAAGCTTAGGACAACATTTGCAGAGAACATGCTCATAAAGACCGGAGATGTCGAAAAGGTGCAGAAACTTATGGGACATTCATCCATCTCCAGCACGATGCATTATGTCACGAGCACGGAGGAAGCGATCGAAGCCGTAAGAAATCTGTCACAGGATTGAGCAATATGTTATAATCATCATTCAGGTGCTTTCATTCCGATGCTTTTTCTGGATACTCCTGAAGATCATTGATACACAGTAACAAGAGCGAAAAATGACAGATAGATCATCAAAAAAACGCATCTTTCTGCTGATTGCAGAGATCATCATACTGGTATTCATCGTTTTATTGTTTGTTGTATCCAAACTCCGCGGAGAAGCGGTAAGAGACACGGGGATCACTGCCGCCGATCTTACTTCCAAATACACTGCGTACCAAAACGGCTGGTCGTTTACTCCGGAGATCGTACAGACGACAAACCACGATGAATATGTCGAGGTGCTTGAAGGACCTCATGTATTCCTTCCGCAGGGGTCATATACCATGACCATCCTGTATGACTGCGGCGAATCTCAGACGATCACATTATACGGAACTGACGAATACGGAGAGGCAAAAAAAGACCCTTTTATGGAGGCAAACACTTTCCCTCTGTATTCATATAAGAACGATATCTCTTATGATTTTGCAACAAGCGGTCCGATCGAGGATTTTGAGATAAAGATCGGATATAACGGACAGAAGAACCTTAACATCCGGAAGATCACTGTTGTCGGAAACCTGAATCCGTTAAAGCGCATGCTTGTGATATGTCTGTTTCTGTTTACTCTTATAAATCTGTTTGTTTTTAAATATGAGACGATCCATGAAAGAAGGATGGAGATCGCAGCGCTGATCTTTATCATTGTCCTTGCTTCTGTTCCGATCATGCTCCCGGGTATCCATAAAGGCCATGACATGTCCTATCACTTAAACAGGATCGACGGGATCATAGAGGAACTCCGGCTTCGGAATATCCCTGTCAGGATCCATTCGGTCTGGCTTAAGGGAATGGGATATCCGGTGTCGATCTTTCGGGGTGATGTATTGCTTTATATCGCGGTTTTCCTGCGGATGGCCGGGTTTACGGTCATGGAGGCATACAAAGCCTTCATCGTATCTGTCAATATCCTGACGACGCTGATATCCTATTCGGCGTTTATCCTTATCTTTAAGGATAAACGTGTGGCTATGCTCACAACGCTTGCTTATGTGACCGCCACCTACCGTTTTATTGATATTTATACAAGGGCTGCGGTCGATGAATATATGGCGATGACCTTTTTGCCGCTCGTACTGGCATCGGTCTGTCTTATTTATTCGGATGAAAGTCCGGACGAAAGCCCGGGGACCGGGAGAAAACCCGATATAAAAAAATCAACACTTCTTGCCGTTTCCATGACGGGGATCATCGTGTCGCATACACTGTCGATAGAAATGGTGACGGCCCTCCTTATAGTGTTTGCGATCATCAATATAAAAAAGACGATCCGTCCGAGGGTACTTTTCACTGTCTTATTTGCAGTCCTTGAAACGCTCCTTCTGACGCTTTCTTTTATCGTTCCGTTTGTGGATTATTATCTGAACGTGCCGATGGAGGTGACAAACGGGTTTGGTTCGGGGATCCTCAAGATACAGGATCACGGGATAAATCTGATGCAGATATTCGCCTTCTTCCAGAATCCTTTCGGCCAGACGGAAGGCCTTTTCGGAAGTCAGAAGAGGTTTACGCCCGGCGCCCTTTTGATAATCGGGCTTATGGTCGCGATAGCGCTCATGATATACGGGATAAAGGACAAAGCCTTAAAGAGCGCCGTTATCTGGTCGTCTGTCATCCTGCTCCTTACGACCAACGCCTTTCCCTGGGATTATCTCTCGTATCATTCCCAGCTTGCCAATACGCTCTCAGCCATGGAATTCCCATGGAGATTACTGTCGCCCGCATGTGCGGTCCTGACAGCCCTGCTGGGCTTTTTGCTGTTAAGACTTAAGGAGCTTTGTCCACGGTATATGCGTGAGATCGAATTAAGCGTTGTTGCACTGGCGATACTGGGCAGCTCGGTCTTTTACAGCCAGTATATGGACAACCTGAACAACGTCATATATTATGACAGTCCCGAGCTCGTGAAGCATGTGAATAAAGGACTGGATGATTTTTTGAGGGTGTCGGAAAACAATGAGGTGATGTCTTTTGTCAGCTCCGAGGGGGCACTATACAATGTGAGCGGCAATATCGTTTCCAGAAAAGGAAACACGATAGTCTTTCAGTGTTCGACCGGGGATAAGCCGGGCAGCGTAACGGCTCCTTTATATAATTACAAGGGTTACAGGGCTTATGATGATTCGGGGACGAGCTTTGATATCTATGATGACAAATACTGCCGGGTATGTTTTGATCTGCCGGCGCATTACAGCGGCAGGATAACCATTGATTTTGTTGAGCCCTGGTATTGGAGAGTATCGGAGATCATCAGCCTGATCGCCTGGATAGCGCTGATAACGATCTTCATCCGTATGGCCCTGAAGAGCAGGGCGGAAAAAGCAGGACAGGATAAGCCGGGGGCCGCTCAGACGGATCTGTGATGGTTATAGCCGTTTGCTTCGCGGCAGGCCTCCACGTCCCTCACATACTGTATGATAAGATCAGCGGTGCCCTCGATACCGAGGATCGTTGAATTTATAGAAAGATCATAGGTGTTGACGTTTCCCCATTTTTTCGAAGAATAGTAGTCGTAGTAGCTCTTGCGCTGCTTATCCTTCTTGACGCACATGTCGTGGGCCTGTGATTCGGTCAGATCAAAACGTTCCATTACCCTTTTTGTCTTTGTCTCTTCGTCGGCAGAGATAAAAATACGTATGAGATCTTCGCGGTCGGAGAGAGCATAATCGGCGCAGCGTCCTACGATGATGCAGGGACCCTCATCGGCCAGCTTTTTGATCGTATCAAACTGTGCCAGAAATACCTTATGGGAAACAGGCATATCCATATATGCCGAAGAATTATAGCCGAAAGAATAAGTGTCCATAACGAGATTATATAAGAAGGAATTGGTAGGCATCTCATCGTGATGCTCAAACACCTCTTCGCATAATCCGGAGTCTTTGGCGGCTCTGGCGAGAAGCTCCTTGTCGTAGCACTTGATGCCGAATTTCTCCGAGACCATCTGTCCAATCTCACGTCCGCCGGAACCGAACTGTCTTCCTATCGTTATGACTGAATTCATATATACCTCCGCAGTGTCTGGATGATCACATTTTTTAATAAAAGATCATGTTCAGATAACAGACAAATGATACCACGGGTTTGGGTTTATTGACAATAAACCGCTTAAAGAATATTATGACACTGTTATAAAATCAATGATAAAGAAAGGTGTGAAGTCATGAAACGACCGTACGATCATAATGCCATAGAGGAAAAGTGGACCCTTAACTGGGAAAAGGATCCCATTAACAAGGATGACGGAAAGAAGCCGAAGTATTACTGCCTCGACATGTTTCCCTATCCCTCGGGCAACGGCCTTCATGTGGGGCACTGGAGAGGCTATGTGATCTCCGATGTGTGGAGCAGATATAAAGTGATGAACGGGAACTACGTGATCCACCCGATGGGCTGGGATGCTTTCGGACTCCCGGCAGAGAATTATGCGATCAAGACCGGTAAGCAGCCGGCGGAATCCACCGCGGAAAACGTTGCCAATATCAAAAAACAGATCAAACAGATCGCGGCGATCTATGACTGGGATATGGAGTTAAACACCACGGATCCCGCCTTTTTCAAGTGGACGCAGTGGATATTTGAAAAGCTCTATGAGAAAGGGCTTGCTTACCAGAAGGAAATGCCGATCAACTGGTGTCCTTCCTGCAAGACCGGCCTTGCAAACGAGGAGGTCGTGGACGGTAAGTGTGAAAGATGCGGATCGCCCGTCACCAAAAAGGATCTGAAACAGTGGATGCTCAAGATCACGGCTTATGCCGACCGTCTGCTGGATGATCTTGATAAGCTCGACTGGCCTGAGAAGGTAAAAAAGATGCAGACCGAATGGATCGGAAGATCCTACGGTGCGGAAGTCGATTTTCCCCTGGACGGAAGAGACGAGAAGATAACGGTCTACACGACACGGCCGGACACCCTTTACGGCGCGACCTTTATGGTCCTTGCTCCAGAGCATGCGCTCGCGGCTTCACTGGCAACGGATGAGACCAGGAAGGCGGTAGACGATTATATTACCTATGCCGCGAATAAAAGCAATGTGGACAGGCTTCAGAATAAGGAAAAGACCGGAGTTTTCACCGGAAGCTATGCCATCAATCCCATGAACGGGAAGAAGATCCCTGTCTGGCTTTCGGATTATGTTCTTGCCGATTACGGTACTGGAGCGATCATGTGCGTTCCGGCCCACGATGACAGAGACTTTGAATTCGCGACAAAATTCGGTATCCCGATCGTACAGGTCATATCAAAGGACGGCAAGGAGACCGTCAACATGACCGAAGCATATACGGATGCTGCGGGAACGATGATCAATTCCGGTGAGTGGAACGGGATGGAATCCTCGACACTCAAAAAAGAAGCGCCTCATATCGTGGAGCAGAAGGGGATAGGCAGAGCAAAAAAGAACTTTAAGATAAGAGACTGGGTCTTTTCAAGGCAGAGATACTGGGGAGAGCCGATTCCCATCATACATTGTCCGAACTGCGGCGATGTGCTTGTACCGGAAGAGGAGCTTCCGCTCACGCTTCCCGAGGTCGAGCATTATGAGCCGACGGGAACCGGAGAATCACCGCTTGCAGCCATAGATTCCTGGGTCAACTGTACCTGTCCCAAGTGTAAGGGCGCCGCAAAACGCGAGACGAATACGATGCCCCAGTGGGCCGGATCATCCTGGTATTTCCTGCGTTATGTGGATGTCAATAATGATAAGGAGCTTGTCTCAAAAGAAAAGGCCGATAAGTATCTCCCGGTCGACATGTACATAGGCGGAGTCGAGCATGCGGTCCTTCATCTTTTGTATTCAAGATTCTGGACGAAGTTCCTGTATGATATCGGAGTCATCGGATTTGATGAGCCCTTTGCAAAGCTTTTCAACCAGGGAATGATCACAGGTAAGAACGGGATCAAGATGAGCAAATCAAAGGGAAATGTCGTGTCACCCGATGAGCTGGTAAAAGACTACGGATGCGACAGCCTAAGGCTCTACGAGCTTTTCGTGGGACCTCCCGAGCTTGATTCGGAATGGGATGACAGGGGGATAGACGGGGTATACCGCTTCCTTTCAAAATTCTGGAATACCGTGCAGGAGAATAAAGACAAAAACGTTCCGGAGACTCCGGAGCTTATCAAGCTGAGGCATCAGCTCGTGGCTACCATCAGCGAAAGACTTGAAGCTTTCTCCCTGAATACCGTCGTATCGGGATTTATGGAGTACAATAACAAGCTTTCGAAGCTTGAGGGCGGGGTAGACAAAAAGACTCTTGAGACTTACGCGCTGCTCCTTGCGCCCTTTGCTCCGCATATCGCTTCCGAGGTATGGGAGGAGCTTGGTCATGACACCGGGATATTTGATGAAAAATGGCCCGTTGCGGACAAGAGTAAGGCCGCTGATGACACAAAGGAGATAGGTGTACAGGTCAACGGCAAGGTAAGAGGGACGGTCGAGATCGCAGTGGATGCTCCCAAGGACGAGGCACTTGCTGCCGCAAAAGCAGCGGTATCCGATAAGCTCGAAGGAAAGAGCATTGTAAAGGAGATCTATGTCCCGGGCAAGATAATAAACATAGTCGTAAAATAAATCCGGGGTGATCCCGATACAGTGTGTATGAGTTCGACAAGCGGGACTGTAAAGCGGAATACAGTGAGAGACATGACCGTGGGCTCCCCTTTAAAGCTCATGGTCTCATTTGCCATACCGCTTTTGCTGGGAAATCTGTTTCAGCAGCTTTACAATATGGCGGATGCCGCCATAGTCGGAAGATATCTGGGACCTGATGCGCTCGCGGGGGTCGGGGTCTCAAGCTCGGTCCAGTTCCTTGTCATAGGCTTCTGTCTCGGAGTCTGTTCGGGCTTCGGAGTATGCGTTGCCCAGCGTTTCGGCGCCAAGGATCTTGACGATATGAGGAGATATGTCTTTCATTCGCTGGTGCTTACGGCCGTCATCGCTTTCGTCGTTACAACGGCGACCGCACTGCTCACCCCGCAGATACTTCATCTTTTGAATACCCCTGAAAATATCTATGCCGAGGCCTATGATTATCTGTTCGTAATATTCCTCGGTATCCCTTTTGTGATGCTGTATAATGCGCTTTCGGCCATATTAAGGGCGGTGGGCGATTCGAGGACTCCGCTTTTCTTTCTGGTGTTCTGTACATTCCTTAATATCTTTCTCGATATATTTTTCATAATGACACTGAAGATGGGAGTGATGGGAGCATCGGTCGCAACGGTGACCGCACAGGCGGTATCCGGGATCGCATGCGGGATCCTTATAATAAAGAAGTTTGAGATACTCCGATTAAAGAAAGAAGATATGAAACCCGACAGAGAGCATTTCATAAAGCTGATCCTGATGGCGGTGCCCATGGGCCTCCAGTTTTCGATCACGGCGATCGGTTCGATGGTGATGCAGGCGGCGAACAACAGCCTTGGCTCGGTATGCGTCTCCGGATTTACCGCGGGCATGAAGATCAAGCAGCTTGCGATGTGTCCGTTTGACGCGCTGGCAAATGCGGTCGCAACGTTTGCGGGTCAGAACTACGGCGCGGGGAAGGTGGATCGTATAAAACGCGGTTTAAGGGATGGCCTTGCGATCGGTATCGGGTACGGGATAGCGATCGGAGTAGTATTGTATTTCTTCGGAAGGGATATGTCGATGCTTTTCGTAAAAGCTTCCGAAACCGAAGTGCTTGATGCCGCAGGACTCTATCTTGCAAGGCTCGGGATGTTCTACTGGACTTTGGCGATACTTAACGTTTCAAGGATGACGACGCAGGGACTCGGCTTTTCGGGGAGGACGATCCTGTCAGGGACTTTTGAGATGATAGCGCGTATCGTCATGTCACTTGTATTTGTGCCGTTGTACGGGTACGATGCGATAACCTGGTCGGATCAGGCTGCCTGGCTCGCGGGAGCACTTTATATCCTTCCAATGTGCCTGGTATGTATAAGAAAGATTGAAATAAAATTAAAAAGGTGACGCAGGATGGTTAATTCGGACAGATTTTTCTGTAACCGTGAGTGCAGATATTTTCCGTGCCATAAAGGTATCGACGAGGAGGAGTTCAACTGTCTCTTTTGTTATTGTCCGCTGTATTTTTTAGGGGATGACTGCGGAGGGGACTATGTGATAAAGAACGGGGTCAAGTCATGCATCAACTGCTCCAGACCTCATATCGCTTCAAATTTCGATGAGATAAACCGGATCCTCAGAGAGAATCTGAAGTGACCGTCTGAAGCTGTCGCCTGAAGCCGTCATCTGAAGCCGTCATCTGAAGCTGTAATCTGAAACAGTCGTCTGATCGGCAACAAGGTTACATAACACTATATTGTGTGGTCGGGATAAAAAAATATACAAAATATAGTGGACAGCCCTGCCAGTTATGAGTTATCATTACAAAATGTGGGAGGTGTTCCGGGCGGACCGGAGCAGATATTTTTCTATTATAACCTGATGACGGGGGGCGGAAGAGATGATGAATTGGATCGGGATCCTTATGAACAGTAAGAAAACGGCTATAGTCCTGTTTATATTACAGGCTGTCTCGGCTGCCGTCCTTGTCATCACGAATGCAACGGGTTTTTCGCTTCCGGTCGTTGATATCATTCTGGGAATGCTGATGCTTCTCATCGCGGGGGCTCTGTTTTTTGGCATAAGCCGATATATCAGGAAGCTGGAGACAACTCTCGGGGAGCTCACTATAGAAAATGAGAGAAATAAGATTGCTCTTGCCAGGATGTCCGAGGTCGCAAGAGGCGTGAATGAGGATATTGTCAAGGCGGAGGAATCATTGAGTGAGATCCTTGACGGAAGTGAGGGGATCAATGATTCATTGTCAGGCATAAGTGAGGGAGTTACCGCCAATAAAGATGTGATAAGCTCCCAAAGTTCAAAGACACAGGATATACAGGGGATCATCTCCGATACCGGAGAACGGTCAAAGACGATACTGGAGAGCTCGAAAGTTACACGTGACGCTGCCGAAAAGGGTTCTGATGTCATAAAGGAGCTTGAGGACAAGGCCCGGCATGCGATCGGTTTTGGAGAAGAGATGAAACATGCGGCGATAAGCCTTAAGGACAGATCGGACAGAGTCGGTACCATCAATGACCTGATCCTCATGATCTCTTCACAGACGAATCTGCTTGCCCTGAACGCATCCATAGAGGCGGCCCGCGCCGGAGAGTCCGGAAAGGGATTTGCGATAGTTGCCGATCAGATAAGGGCGCTTGCCGAGCAGACAAAGGATGCGACCGAGAAGATCACCGAGGTGCTGGACGGACTTTGCGCAGATGCCGAAGAGCTGGTCAGCAAGGCCGAACAGAGTGTAAAGATAGCCGGTGACCAGAAGGGCGCTGCCGAGATCGCAGGCAGGCAGTTTGGCGCCATAAGAGACGGAGTATCTGATCTTGACGACGGGGCGAGAGAAATAGGAGACCTTGTCGATAAGCTTAACGGAGCAAACAGTGGTATAGCGGATAATGTTTCTTCGCTTTCGGCGGCATCCGAGCAGATATCGGCTTCCACGAAGGAGGCAACGGAAAGCAGCAGCAAAAATGTCGAGCTCATCAGTAATTTTCAGACTCTGATGACCGAGATAAGCACTATGGTTTCCGAATTGAAAACATATAATACATCACAGGCTTAGATCACGTTTTTATACCCGGTCATTTAACGGGGCAAAAGTGTTCGAAGCAGACAGACACTGATATATGAATAGAAATCATCAACAAATCAAAATCAATGTCCTGGTCAGAAGAAGACTGCTCATTGTCATTCTGATCGCCGGTATCGTGCTCATACCAACGATCGTGGCGGTTCAGACCGTACTTTCCGCCATGCATTCCATAAATCTTATAGAATCAAGCATCTCAGACGTGGAACAGGAAATGAATTCGAGTTCTGATACTTTCCTGCTCGGATATACGGATTTATTTATGGAAAAGATCGGTACCCTCAATAACCAGAATGATGTTAACTGGTTTTCCAGACTCGTGAAAATGAATGATGATATCATATCCGAGATCTTCGTTACGGATAACGACGGTATTGTAAGACAGTCGTGCAATCCGGCCTTCGTAGGTTATGATCTGAAGGATGAAGAAGCTGCAAATGGGTTTTTTGATATCCAAAAGGCGCAGATGTATATTTCAAATGATTATCAGGAAAGTCTCATGACCGGTGATGAAGATTTATTATACTATGTCAGCACTCATTTCCCCGATCAGACAGGGTTCCTCATTGTAGGTTTCAGTGAAGACAATATTATAAATTATACCTATCAGAATATCCGGACTGCCATGAAAAACAGGCGGATAGGGAATGACGGGGCCTTGCTGGTGCTCGACCCGGATTTTAGTATCATAGGAAGCACAGATGATATCCAATACGGTGAGAAGTTTGAATTCCCCGATCTCATTTCTGATGACAATGGAGAGGAAATATATGGAAAGATCAATTTTAATGGTGTTGACAGCTATGTTGTCGTAAAAAAAGTTGGCGACACATATATAGTCGGAACCTATCCGCTGCGCGAGGCGCATCTCAGAGACAGGCTTACTATTATTTCAATGCTTGTTGTATATATCATACTGATGGTGTGCCTTTTCTTTGTTCTCAGTAATCTTCTGGACAGAAAGGTGGTTCAGGGCGTTGAGATGATCAACACTTCGCTTTTACGTATAACATCCGGAGATCTTGACGAAAGGGTCGATGTAAGAAGTTCGCTGGAGTTTTCCCAGCTGTCTGACGGGATCAATCAAACGGTCGGCAGACTGAAGGAATTCATAGAGGAAGCTAAGGCGAGGATAGATAAAGAGCTTAATATGGCCAGAATTATCCAGCATAATGCACTTCCGAACGTAAAGACCGTGCTTGACAAGACTACCGCGTTTGGAATGTATGCAAGCATGGATGCCGCAAAAACTGTCGGCGGGGATTTTTATGATTTTTATTATCTTGGTGACGATATTCTTGTGATCCTTATCGCCGATGTTTCGGATAAAGGGATCCCGGCGGCAATGTTCATGATGAGAGCCAAGGCGCTTATGAAAAGCTATGCTGCTGAAGGGATGTCAGTGGATGAGCTGGTAAAAGAAGCAAACCAGAGCCTGTGGGAGAATAACGAAGGCAGTATGTTCGTGACTGCCTGGATCGGATTTGTCAATCTTAAGACGGGACTTGTTGAATACGTCCACGCCGGTCATACCTGTCCGGAGCTGATAAGCGACGGGAAGGTATCGATGGTCAAACAGAAAAGGAATTTTATCATCGGAGGGCGGCCAAACTGCAATTATTTAAGACAGGAGTTTCAGATGAAACCCGGAGATACTCTGTATCTATATACGGACGGAGTATCGGAAGCATTTAATGACAAGGAAGAAGAATACGGCAATGAGAGGCTTGAGTCGATCCTGTTGAAAGCATACGCCGAGTATAAGGATGAGAAGCCCAACGAATTCTGTAAGAAAACATGCCTTGCGGTAAGGCGCGATGTCGAGGAGTTTGCTGACGGAATGGCGCAGTCCGACGATATCACCATGCTCTGCTTCAAGTACATGGTATAAACGGATCACAGTAGCTTTCGGATGCTTTCCGGGGCTGCCTTCATGCCGGTTCCTTATCTTTCAGGTAAATGGTCTGATCCTGTTGATTATGGTAAAATGATTATTTATGAAGAGGAATATAATAAGGACAATTTTTCTGCTCGTTGCGATCGGATGCTTCGGGTATGTCGGGTGGTATTATTATGATCTGAAGCGGACCGAGAGTGATGTATCGGCGTTGTCTTCGAGGATAGGAACGGTTACCGAAGTCCCGGGAGGGACCCCGGAAGAACCGACGGAAAGCGAGTCCGTGGATGAGGAAGTGAGTGAGGCGGCTCCCAGAGAATTGACCGTTCTTCCCGATTTCCAGCCCCTGCTTGAGAAGAATCAGAATATCATCGGGTGGCTTACCATAGACGGGACAAAGGTCAATTATCCGGTGATGCAGTCGGTCAACGGTGACAGTAATTATTATCTGGATCATAATTTCGATCAGCAGTCGGATAAGAACGGTTCATTATTCCTCGATGACAGGTGCGACGTGATGAAACCGTCGGCAAACCTTATAATATACGGTCATCATATGAGAAGCGGAGCGATGTTCGGAGATCTTGATAATTACAAGTCCGAGAGTTACTGCAGGGAGCATCCGTACATCAGGTTCAACAGTATATATGAGACCGGGCTCTGGCAGGTAATGGCGGCTTTTGAGTCAAAGGTCTATTCCGATACCGATATCGGATTTCGATATTATGATTTTATCGATCCCGAGGATGAAAAGGGGTTTGTAGCCGGAGTCAAGAACATGAAAGCGTTGTCGATCTACGATACCGGAGTTGATGCGGTGTGGGGAGACCGGCTTATAACGCTCTCGACATGCGATTATGAGCAGGATAACGGCAGGTTTGTCGTTGTAGCGAAACTCGTGTCGGCCTAAAGGATGATCTGCATGGCTGAAGCGATACCGGCACATGATTACGGCGGGGTTTTGGCTGAAGCGATACCGGGACCGGTGTAACGATAGTTTATTCAGGATATGAGAGGAGAGAGAGATGGGCTGTGATATCAATGAGCGTAAGGTGGCAGTCATAGGATGCGGATTTGTTGGTTCCGCATCCGCTTTTGCGATAATGAACAGCGGACTTTTTTCGGAAATGGTGCTTATCGACGCCAACAGGGAAAAAGCCGAGGGCGAAGCACTGGATATAAGCCACGGGCTTCCGTTTGCCAAGCCTATGCAGATATATGCGGGAGAATATAAGGATATCGCGGATGCGGCGGTCGTCGTCGTGACTGCGGGAGCCGGACAGAAGCCGGGGGAAACGAGACTTGATCTGGTAAAAAAGAATGTGGGGATATTCAGGTCAGTGATCCCGCAGATCGTCGAATACAACAAAGAGGGGATACTCCTGATCGTTGCAAATCCGGTGGACATCCTGACACACACGGCGCTTAAGCTTTCCGGCTTCCCGGAGAGCCGGGTCTTCGGATCGGGAACGGTGCTTGATACCGCAAGACTTAAGTATCTGTTGGGAGAGCATCTTTCGGTGGACAGCCGGTCCGTGCATACTTTTATCATCGGCGAGCACGGAGACAGCGAGATCGCGGTATGGTCAGGGACGAACGTCTCAGGCGTTCCGCTTGATGATTTCTGTGAGATGAGAGGACATTTCGATCATATCGAATCCATGAAGCGCATAGCGGAGAATGTAAAGAACAGTGCCTACGAGATCATAGAAAAGAAGGGGGCTACCTATTACGGGATCGCAATGTCGGTAAAACGCATACTCGAAGCGGTCATCCGCGATGAGAAATCCATCCTACCGGTATCAAGCCTTCAGCATGATAACCACGGCATATCCGACGTGACGCTCAGTATGCCTGCGATCGTCGGGAGAAACGGAGTGGAAGGAACGGTTCCCATCTCTTTAAGTGAAGAGGAGGAGTCAGCGCTCAGGCTCTCGGCGGAGACTCTTAAAAAAGTTGCGGAGGAAGTGCTCGACTGAACAGGGGCATTATCGGGTCACAGAATAAAGGCTGAATAAAAATGTGATCTGATATAAAGAAATACGGCATATCTGCCGATATAAGATATGAAGTGGTGCATTATATTTAAACCACTTACCTTTGATGTGGAAACCAACAGCTTTCATGCAGCGAAGGAAGCTGTCGTTACAGTGATCTGTCGGAGTATTGAGAACATCATCTGACATATTTATACAGCACAGGAGCGGAAGTATGGCAGGTAAAACAAGCAAAAAAAAGAATACCACCAAAAAGAAGGGGAGAAGATATCTCAAGAAGGCGGCCAGAAGGACGATCGCCGCGCTTCTTATGGTCACAGCCCTTATCGTTGCGGCCATCCCTGCTACACCATCGAGAGCGGCGACGTTTGGAGATGTTACTTCCGATTATGTCTATGTCAACGAAGCCAACGGGTATCTGGTTTATCTGACTTTAGTAGACTCAAAGGTATCCTTCACCGGGTTTGAATCGATAGATGTTCAAAAGATCGATGTTGACGATGGATCCGGTACCGGAACTACCGTTACACATACGATCATAAAGAAAACCGATGCGGCATCGACAAGTATTGAACTTACTGGAACTGAGATAACTACAGTGTATTCTGATCTTGTGAAATGTACTGTTTCCGGATATGAAGACTACTATGATCTCTATACAAGCACTACGGCCGGTCCCGTAACCTGTGTATCAGTCGGTAACGGAAGTGAGAGCAGCAGCCACAGCAGTCTGGTAAACTACGAAAAGATCAAGGGCTTTACCTGTGATACGGTCACAACATTCAATAATTATGCTTTCGAGGGATGCACGAGTCTGGATACGATCAACTGCAACAGTGCGGTTTCTATCGGTGATTCTGCTTTCAGTGGCTGCGACGCACTTGCAAATCTTACTTTGGGCAGTCCGTTTACAAAAGTGGGAAGCAGTGCGTTTAAAAACTGTGTAAACCTTTCGGTGTGTCCCATAAACGGTGTTGTATTAAAGAATGGGTTGGGGGAAAGCGCATTCGAAGGCTGTACGAGCATGTCCGGAGAGGTCAATCTGTGTTGCGAATCTTCAACATTAACCTTAGCCTTGGCCGGCAGCTGTTTCAAGAACTGTACCGGGATAAGCACTGTTAAGATAGCGGATGGCTATACGATAATCCAAGCAGATGCTTTTAACGGCTGTACAAGCCTCTCAAAGATCAGTTTGCCCAATACACTTCAGACAGTCGGTGACAATGTCTTTCTTAATTGCACGAGCCTTACCGCGGTAAGCATTCCGGCAGGGATGACAGCATTGCCAGCCGGTATATTCAACAGCTGTGAAAGTCTCAAGGATGTATATCTCCGTAACAACGGCAACACT
>JAILQK010000071.1 GCA_024699045.1 Lachnospiraceae bacterium
TTCTTGTTGCGGTTAGTCTTTTCAATGTGTCCGCATACAGGACAGCACTGACTTGTATAACGAGGGTCAACCTTAATAACAGTAGACTGATTCTGCTTAGCCTTGTAGATAAGTTTTTGTTCAAGGTCATAGAAAGACCACGATACGGAAACATAACGGTCTTTAGTTCTGACACGCTCTGTGGCATTACGAACGCTCGACAAATCTTCAAGGACAAAGAGCGTATGCTTCGGGTTGGATTCAACGAGTGCCTTTGATACCTGGTGGTTAACATCCTGCATCCAACGGTTTTCTCGCTGACCGATAGCTTTGAGTCTACGTCTTGATGATGGAGTCTGGCGCATTTGGAGTTCTTTACGTAGTTTTGAATAATGAGCACGTTTCTGCTTGATAGATTTACCACTTACAAAACCAGATTTGTGCTTACTATCATAGGTGGCAACAACGAAGTTGATACCTCTGTCGATGCCTACGATATTGCATATATCAGAGATATTGCTTTCCTCGATATCGTAAGTAACAGGGATATGTAAAAAGTATTTACCATGCTTATTTACGAGTTTGGCAGTACCAAACTTATAGATTGTATGGTCAAAATACTTAGACATACCCTCAGCGAAATAAGGCAGTTTAACACGACCATTCAGTGTATTAACAGAAAAACAGTTTTGTGTAAGGGAATAATCCCTGTTCCATACAAGGTCATACTGTGGCTTCTTGAAAGATGGCTGAATCCACTCTTTCTGATTTTCAAGAATGGTCTTATATCTTGCGATAACAGTTTTAAATACAGACTGAGCCATCTGTGATTTGAGTCCAAATCTCTCTCGGAGTGTGGAGTATAAAGTCTTATTAAGTGAGAACTGCTTTAGGTCGTGAGTATGGAACACATAGTCAGACACATAATTACAGGCATCAGAATAAACAGACATGGTTTCATCAAGTAAAACCTTAGCGTCTGCTGTTGCTGAAATCTGAATTTTAGCTGTAACTGTCATTTGTTCCATATATTAACCTCATTGTTATTTCACTAAATATATGATATTATAATCATTAGTGAGTGTCAATCAATTATAGGAGATAACATATTGGAAAACAAAGTTAAAGATATAATAATCAAAGCCTTAGGAGAAGCAGGCTACGAAGTTGAGATTGATAACGGAACACTCATAGTGGACGATTACGACACCAACAATGGAGTTTCTGTAAAGGTTGAAACTTTACCATAAATAAACCCTATGGACAACAGATATAATCGCCACAACAGGCGTAAGTATAGTCTTAAAGTGCATATAGTTCTTGTTACGAAGTACCGCAAGCAAATACTTAAAGGTTCTATCGCTGACGATGTAAAGCAAAAGATATACGTGTAGATATTGAATCTGCTGAGTTTGAATGGGATGAGGAAAAAGAAGCCAGTAATTTTAGCAAGCATGGAATACGGTTTATGACAGCCATAAAGGTTTTTAAGGATGAGAATAAACTGATCAGATACGATGAAGAGCATAACTGGGAAGAACGATATGATGTATTAGGATGTGTGGGAAATATACTGTTTGTCGTGTGCGCCTTTAAGGAAGATAATATTATCAGAATTATATCTGCCAGAAGAGCAAACGCAGAGGAGAAAAGGAGGTATTATTATGGTCCGAGTGAAGATGAGTGATATAGATGGTAATTTGACCGATGAAGAAAAAAAGGAAATAGAAGAAGCTGAAAAGAAACCTGTCGTATACGATGACGATTCTCCTCAAATGACTTCTGAAATGCTAAAACAGTTTCATGCGTTTGATGCTGTACCAATTCGAGTATCAAGAGAAACAATAAAGAAGGCAAAGTCATATGACAGGGACTATGCAGGCTTCCTTTCGAGATTGATTGAAACAGCCTTCGCCGATAAGGATCTATTAAAGAAGTGTATATAGTCTTTGGTTGGTGAGTTGGATAATCGTCGGATCTGGCGGGGGAATATGCCCTGTCAGATTTTTCACATGAATGCAACAGGGGGCGCGTTCGCGCCCCCGCTTACGTTCTTACTTTTCCGAACATCCACTCCTTTGCTTTCACGCCTTCCCTGCCGGATACGCACACCCAGGAGCAGTGAGGATTCACTCCGTAGGTGTTTTTCATATACCCTTCGGGAAATTCGGTGTAGCGGATCTCGCATCCGGAGACGTCTTTCAACTGCGCGTAGATTTCACGGGAACCCATATAGTATTTGGGCTCGCCGGAAGCATCGGCGTACGCGCATTTCACAATACGGTCGTCTGCGGCGTGGAATAGCCACAGCGGCGTCCCGGTAAGCTGCTCCAGACCGTGACGGCTGACCGCACCGCAGATGGAGATCGCGGCGGCATAAAACGCCGGCCTGTGTCTGATGAAGCTCATCACGCCGAGCCCGCCCGCGCTGTATCCGTAGAGATAGAGCCGTTTCGGATCGATGCGCTTATTGTTTTTCAGGATGTCGTCGATCAGATCCCCGGTGCAGCTGATGATCCTCGGGTCCGACCAGTGCTCCTGCGGGCCGTACTGCGGTGCGAGAATACAGCACGGCCTGGATTTCTGCCATGCAGGATCGGCGAACATGGTGCCGATGTCATGCAGGGAGAGCTGTGACTCGTTGTCCCGGCCGATGGCATCCGCACCATGCAGAAAGATGACAAGCGGCACGGATTCGGTGGTCCCGGGAGTGAACAGACGGTAGGGCATGTGGATGTCACCGTGATGAAACACACTTCCTGTGAACAAAGCAGCAAGCGCGGCGTTTCCTTCGGATGGCTGATCCCAATCGGCCGGAAGGATCGATCTTGGATAGGGATGCTCAGGTGTTGTCATGTACGAATTAAAAAGTCCATCGTTCAACTAATGGTTTCCCCAAATGTCGGACTATAGGTTTTTTCCATAAATCCGTCGTTTGATACGATTTGCGATCAGAATAAGTGCACCGTGGGAAATAATCCCCGGAAAACAGCCCCGTTTGATCGCATTTCTCCTGCTCCTTGACAAAAGATTTTTGCAAAAATGTTCATAAAAAGCTTGCGTATATAGTACGGATAGTGTATAATCGGACTATATAAAGGAGGTCTTTTTATGACGGTTCCGGCAGATATCCGAGCAGTTGCGCGACCAGTTAATACCATCGTAGATGACAGCGGACGCGACGGCCCCAAACGGTATGCAGTAAGGGTACGCAAGACCTGCAAATATATCGCAGGCGGCAATCCTCAACCGCATAACGGCAAGGTGATCGGCCACATCATTGATCACGAGTTCGTGCCGATAGAGGATTCATCGCCCCGTAAACCGCCTCTGCCGGATATGCTCTCTTACGGCTCTTCCGCTCTTGTCAGATCCGTGACTAAAGATCTCTGCAAGGATCTGCTTACTGTTTATGACCCCTCGGATGCTTTTGCAATCATGGCCATAGCTACCTTGAGGATCATAAAGCCCTCCGTCACAGCAAACAGAATGTCAACTCACTACAGCCGTTGTTTTGTCTGTAAGGACTATCCTGGTGTAGCGATATCAAAGAATTCTGTCAGTAGCCTTTTTCAACGTATCGGCATGGATGGAAGCAGACGCAGAGCCTTCTACCAACTTCGTATGAAAGCAACTACGACTGATCATCACATTGCCATAGACGGAACACTTAAGCAGGATACCAGTGTAGTAAATGACCTTTCGGCATTCTCGTATAAAGCCCGCAAACGAGGCTGCCGGGAAATATCCGTCCTATACGCTTATGATATCGAACGCATGGAACCGATATGCGCTGAATTATTCCCCGGAACCAGTATCGATGCCAGTTCCTATCCTGCATTTATTCGCGATAATGATATCCGGAGAGGTATCATCGTCGCCGATAAGGGCTTTCCTCCAAGCAAGATCAAAACCGAACTTTCGGAAAGACCTGATCTACATTTTCTGACACCGATCAAACGGAACGATGTGCGTATCACGGACAATGACATGCTCGCGTTTGATGGTGTACTCGAAGGCATTGATGCCCACGTGGTTTATTGCAAAAAGCAGATCAAAGGCGGCCGTTTTCTCTACGCTTTCAAAGACGCCCGAAAAGCCGCCAATGAGGAAGCCAGTTATCTGTCCAACGCCAGAAAGAAGAGCACTTTCTCAGCAGAAAAGTACGCTGTTAAGAAAAACATGTTCGGTGTTATTGTTCTCGAATCCGACCAGGATCTGGAACCCTTAACTGCGTACACCTGCTACGAAGACCGATGGCTCCTTGAAATGGTCTTCAGGCGCTACAAGAGTGATGAGTGCCTTGATCATACCAGTGAACAGGGCGACTTTTCGGTCATTGGCAGCGAGTTTGTGAACTTCATATCTACAGTGGCCACCTGCCGTATTATTAGAAAAGCCGAGCAGGCAGGCTTGCTTAAGGACATGTCCTACGGCGATCTGATGGACGATCTTTCATCCGCGTGGCGTAGAACAGATGCTCCCGAACAAGCCGCAACCGATGACGGATACTGGGTCCACACGTTAAATACAGTATTTGAAGAACTGGAAGGGCTAGGGCTGTCTACACCAGTTCCCAAGCCAGAGCCCAAGAAACGCGGGCGCAAGCCTAAAGTCAAGGATCAAACAGAACTTAAACCCAAGCGACCCCGCGGACGTCCGCGGAAGAACGCTGACCCGTCTGCCGGCAATCTATAGTCCGGCAGATTGGGAAAGTATTATTCAACCGTTGTATCGAATCTTTGACCAGATTATAACAGAAGACCGGTGTTCCTTCCATGTGGAGGTGAGAAAAATTGGTAACTTTGCGTTGACTTTTCTGTCTGATCAAAATAAAATACTTATAAGTAGACTACATATAAGTAGACTGTTAATAAGCGGCAAATGGCCATACCGGCAGTAAAGGAGTGTGTAATGATTGGACGTTCTAAAGAACTTGATATTCTAAACGCATTATATAAAAGCTCAAAATTTGAGTATCTGGTTATGTATGGCAGACGAAGAGTCGGAAAAACGACTTTACTGCAGGAGTTTGCCAAAGATAAAAATGCTGTTTTTTTCCCGGCACAGGAAAAAAATGACGCGCTTAATCTGCGGGACTTTTCAAAGATGGTGCAGATCAAACTGGATGGGATGTCCATTTCGTCATTTGAAGGATGGAAAGAGGCTTTTGAATATATTGATAAAAAAGTGCGTGAGAGAACACTGATTATCATAGATGAATTTCCGTTTATTGCAGAAGAAAACCCCACAATAAAATCCATATTACAGCATACGATTGATCATCTATGGAAAAAGAACAGAAATATTTTTCTGATCCTTTGCGGATCTTCAGTCAGCTTTATGGAATCGGACATTATGGGTAATAAGAGCCCTTTGCACGACAGGCAGACATCGAGCATGGAAGTGGTCCCTTTTGACTATTATGAAAGCAGTCAGTTTTATCCGTCCTATACAAATGAGCAGAAACTGATCGCCTACGGAATTCTCGGAGGCGTGCCCAGATACCTGGAAGCTTTTGATGATACGATATCCATTGCAGAAAATATTTCAAGGAAAATTATCATGAAGGGAGCCTGTTTGAATGAAGAACCTTCAAACTTATTAAAGGCGGAGCTTCGGGAGCCTAATGTATATAACAGCATTTTAAGTGCCATAGCCGGCGGGAAAAACAAAGTGCAGGAAATATCTGACTATATACACGAAGATAAAAGCAAGGTCTCCAAGTATCTCGTTGTATTGCAGACCTTGCGGCTGGTAGAAAAGAAAGTTCCCTGTGGCGAAGAAAAAAGGAGCCGTAAAGGTATATATAAACTGACGGACAATTTTTTCCGTTTCTGGTTTCGATATGAATTCACCAATAATGCCTATTACGAAATGCTTGGCGCAGATGCTGCCTCAAAGGAGATTATGGACGGAATTGCCGATTACATGGGAGAAGCCTTTGAAGGAATCTGTATGGAATATTTTGTGAGAAAGGCGAAAAAGAACGAGCTCCCCTTTATCCCGTTTCATATCGGAAAATGGTGGGGAAATAACGTACACATTAAGGCGCAGGATGATGTGGACATACTTATGATCGATAAGACCGGAAAAAAAGGAATCTTTGTGGAATGTAAATTTACAAATTCCAAAATGCCGCATTCGGAATATGATGATTTAAAAACCGCCATGCTGGCATTCCCTGATATAGTGGAAAAGCATATGTACTTTATCAGTAAATCAGGGTATGAGAAGTCAGTGATCAGACATGCGGCGGAAGATGGTGCTGTTTTGCTGGGGCTGGATGAACTGTTTGAGTAAATCACCCGGCTCATCGGCAGGGGTCAAGCATCCCGATGGAAGTGCCGATATATATTAATGGGTATTGTTTTATGCCCGATACCAGCGTAAGACGTTGAAGTTCCAGGTGCCCGGGGATGAGGATAACCAGTTATTCCCGAGCGAGGTAAAGACAATCACCCTGGGAACAAAGAAGGCAGCTCCGACTGCGGCTAATCTGAACGGATATCCGATTGCAGAAGATGATATCAAACCGCGAAGCGCGAAGCTTCCGACTCCTGCGGATGATACGAAGGAGCTTCAGTATCGCTATAAGAAAGCCGGAACCGGCGAGTGGACCAGCTGGGGATCCAGTGATAAGGCAATCGGGCTTGAAATGGGCACGGAGTATGTCTACCAGGTGCGGTACGCTCCGACGACAGATGAAAATGGGATTCCTACCGGACCGGCATCCCAGGCCTTAACGGGAACATTTACAACGAAAATCAGCACGCCGGATGTCAATGAGTTCCTGGATAAGTATGTGGACTACACGACGACCCCTGCCACGCTCACAGGCACAGGCAATGCCTTTGAGTATGCGGAAAGTAAAACGGCAGAAACCGGAACGACTTTAAATGACGGCGTCTCCTTCCCGGTCAATGGATTGACGAATGGCTTTTATGTACGCTACAGGGATACGGGAGACGGACAGCCCAGCGACTGGACCTTTATCCCGTCATCCACGCTTCCGGATGCTGTGAATGGCATCACAGCAGAACAGGAAACCCTAAAGGGCCTTGGCGGAAAGCTTGACGGTACGGATACGACCATGGAATACCGGTACCGCAAAACAGCGAGTGATCCGTGGACAGAGTGGATTCCCTGCACCACCGATATGACCGACCTTACGCCCGGCATCTACCAGGTCAGAAAAAAGTCATCGGGTTCCGGACAGCCGTCGTTTGCAAAAAGCTTTACGATTGAAGAAAGCTCTGTAACCGCAACCATCGATGTGACGGTGACGGATACAGACGAGAATCCGGTGACGGATGCCACGGTTTCAGCGGCGCTTGTCGGAGCTCAGAACGGCAACAAGACGGTGAATGTGAATGACAACGGAAAGTACACCATCGACGGGCTTCGTGCGGGAACCTATCAGATCGTGGTCACTGGATCGGACGGACATCAGGTCACCACGCTGGTTGATGTGAAGGAAGCAAACCAGGCCGTAGCCCTTATCCTGCCCACAGGAAAGGAAAACAGTTCGACGTTGATCGACAACACCGGAAACAACTTCGCGGTAGGCGGCATCGACGATCAGGCGAAGGCACTGGATGATCCGCAGAGCGGAGAATCCGACAAGGAATATCTGGTGACGTTCAAGGCGGAAGAGAAGTCGGAGATGGATCTGGAACTGGATCCGGAGACGGTCACGGCCATCCAGGGGATTAATGAAAAGGTGGAGGCGGATTCGACCTACAAGGATTCGGCCGGCGATAAGATCGATGTCCAGAAGGAGTTCATCGACTTCTCTGTGGAAAAGACCGTGATGAGCAATGCCGATGGTTCAGGAGACGATATAGGCAAGACGACGAAGATCACACAGACCGACCGCGTGATGGAGATCATCTATCCTTACCCGATGATCAACAGCAGATTCGGCATCATCGTATGGCGTTATCACGATAAGGTACAGAAGTTTACGAAACTCACAAGCAGGCCAAAAGCAAAGGCGGCCATGAAGGATGCGACCTATTACATCGACCGTCTGGAGAAGCGGATCTACATCTACGGAGACCTGTTCTCAACCTACAGCGTCACCTATACAGAAAACACCGATATCAGTGAGCCTGAGAACAATAACCCCGGCGGCGGAAGCGGCAGCGGCGAAAGGCCTGTGCCCGGACCTGCATCCGCTATGGATCCCGTGATCACGCAGCCCGAGCACGGAACGGTCACGTTAAGCCCTAAAAAACCTGTAACGGGCGAGACGGTCACCGTGACGGTGACGCCGGAGGACGGTTATGAGACAGAGCAGGTCATCGTGAAGGATAAGGACGGAAATCCGGTTGCCGTGACGAAGAATCCGGATGGCACCTACTCCTTCGTACAGCCTGCGACGGGCTATGTGACGATCGGGGTGGTCCTCAAGCTGACGAACGGCGTGGTCGTGACCTTTGACTTGAACGGCAAGCCCGGCATTGTGCCGGAGGGACAGACGTTTGTCAAGGGCGGCAAGGTTGTAAAACCTGCGGATCCCACGACGGACGGCTTCACGTTTACCGGATGGTTTACGGACAAGGAATGCAAGAACGCCTTCGACTTTGACACAGCGGTCAACGAGGATCTGACCCTCTACGCGGGGTGGGAAGCAGTCACACCCGGACCCGGACCGGGACCTGGACCGGGGCCTGAGCCCGGTCCGGATGAGGACTTCGGAATCAGCTTCGTGGAGCTATACGACGATCCGTATGACGGTGTGTCCTACAACAGTGAAAATGAGCATTACGAGATTGTCTACACAGGAGAGCCGATCAAACCGCTCATCCAGGTGACGAGCCCGGTGGACGGCGTCCTGAAGGAAGGCGTGGACTACGCGGTAAGCTACACAAATAACAGGAATGTCAGCGCGGGATCTGCGAAGATCACGGTCAGAGGAAAAGGCATCTACAAGGATAAGAAGGTGCTGGAACTCTACATCCTTCCTGCAGACCTTGAGACGGCGCGTGACAGGGGCCTGCTTGTGACAGGCGACCAGTTCACGGTTGTAAGCGGCAAAAAGCTCAACCCGGTCATGACCTACAGAGGCTACACGCTGAAGGCGAAGGACCGCACGCTGAGCACCACGACGGCGATCACGGCGGACACGACGGTCACAGTCACCGGTAAGGGCAATTTCACCGGAAAGCTTGAAGAGATCCCGGTCAAAGTGACAGACGCGGCGGCGCTCAGAACGAACACGATCAAAGCGACCATCAGGAAGGGAACGCATATCTACAACGGAGAGCCGCATGTGCTCAGCGTGAGCTCTGGCGATCTTGTCGTGACTGCAGGAAAGGACAAGACACCGCTGACAGAGGGTGAAGACTTCGTGGTCTCCTACAGCGGAAATGTCAATGCAGGCACGGCGAAGGTGACGGTCACGGGTATCGGCACGAAGTGCGGAACCGTTGTGAAGACCTTCAGGATCAAGCCTGCGAAGGACGCAAAGATCACCGCGGAGCTGGCTGATCCCGACGAGAAGATTTACTACACGCCCAGAGGCGCCAGCCCGGAGCTGTCTGTGAAAGTGGCTGTGACCGAAGATGGCAAGGAAACCGGCGAGACGGTGGATCTTGTGAAGGGTAAGGACTACAAGATCACCTACAGCGCGAATAAGAAGGCCGGAACCGCATCCTACAGGGTCGACTTCCTGGGCAACTACAGAGGCCACGCGGTGGCAAAGGGCACCTACACGATCACCCCTGCCGTGTTTGACGAGGCGAAGATCGAGGCGGCACAGCAGGTGTACAAGAAGCCCGGCAAGTATCGCTCGAAGCCCTTCGTGTCGGTGGACGGCGTGCAGCTTGCGGCTGCGGATTACACCTTCAAGTATTACGAAGGCGAGGTGACGGATATCGAGGCGCCCGGCGTGAAGGAGCTTGCGGCAAAGGACAAGATCACCTTTGAGGGCGATGAGACCGAAAAGATCATCACGATCTGGGTGACAGCAAAGAGAAACTACGGCGGAAAGGCCTACGGCACGTACAAGGTGTTGAAGGCTTCGGGAGAGGCTGTTGACCTGAGCAAGGCAAAGATCGTTGCGAAGGAAAAGAACGCCAACGGCAAGGATGTGAAGGTCGCGAAACAGGAATATACCGGCTACGCGATCGAGCCCGAGATCCGGGTGATGGTCAAGTCCGGCGGAGCCTGGATCGATGTGGATCCTTCAAAGTATGAGGTGTCCTACATCAACAACATCCGGAAGGGCAGGGCGACGATCCTCGTCACCGGCAACGAGACCGAGGCGGCCGGCAGCAAGACGGCGAACTTCAACATCATCAACATGAAGATGAGCCTGTTTAAGATTCTGGCCGGAAAGTGAGGGTTCGGGAGTATCCTGGCAGAAATGAGATCTCAGGGAGATCTTCGGGAAGTCGGATTTCAACTTCATCAACATGTAAGCGGGGGCGCGTTCGCGCCCCGCTTACGTTCTTCCTTTTCCGAACATCCACTCCTTCGCTTTCACGCCTTCCCGGCCGGATACGCACACCCGGGAGCAATGCAGAGCCTTGTTTATAAAGATTTCATGGTGTCAGGCACCATATGCTCTAAATCGGCTTCCGGTGCTATAAGGAGCATCCGCCCCGTAAAGGCCGAGATCGTAGGCAGCCCGAAGGGCGTTGAGGCGAAGGCCAACGCAAGCAACTTCAGCAGGATCGACATCTTAAGCATCAGCAAGAAGAGCGTATCCTTTAAGGTGAAGCTCACTTATCCCGGCGGGGTCACGAAGACCGTGACGGTGAAGGTGAAGAAGAAGTAAGGAAAAGATCACTTTGAGAAGAGACAGGCGGCTTGAGAAAGCCGCCTGATTTTGTTACAATGAAAAGTGTTCAAGGAGGGTGCAGGATCATGGGAATATATTTAAACCCGGGAAATGAAAACTTCAGAAGGACGCTGGCCGCTGATATCTATGTCGACAAGACTATGATGCTGAGTGTTCTGAACAGCTTTATCGATAAAGGAAATAACTATGTCTGCATCTCCCGGCCGAGGCGG
>JAILQK010000087.1 GCA_024699045.1 Lachnospiraceae bacterium
ATCGTTCAGAGCGTCGATCCCATGGAGGAAAGGACGCAGGCGCTTATTCTTTGCCCGACCAGAGAGCTGGCCATACAGGCGGCGGATGATATCAGACAGTACGCCAAATATTTCTCCGGGATACGGGTACTGCCTATATACGGAGGCCAGGACATTTCAAAACAGATCAGAAGTCTTAAGGGGAATGCCCAGATCGTGGTCGGTACTCCGGGACGGGTCATGGATCATATCCGCAGACATACCTTGAAGCTGACTGCGGTCAGGACCGTTGTTTTGGATGAGGCAGACGAGATGCTGGATATGGGCTTCAGGGAGGATATCGAGACGATCCTTAAGGATATCCCGCAGGAGCATCAGACGGCTTTATTCTCCGCAACGATGCCAAAGCCGATACTCCAGATCACAAGGGAATATCAAAAAGAGGATGCGGTGTTCGTAAAGATCCCCTCGAAGGAGCTTACGATACCTTTGGTCAAGCAGTATTATTATGAGATCCCCAAAGGAATGAAGGTCGATGCGGTCTCGCGTCTGCTTGATTATTACAACCCGAAGCGCACGCTCATATTCACCAATACCAAGCGGATGGCTGACGAACTCTCCGAGGCTTTGATCGGAAGAGGATATTTTGCGGATGCCCTGCACGGGGATCTTGCCCAGCAGCAAAGAGATCATGTGATGTCGGGATTCAGGAGCGGCGGGACGGAGATACTTATAGCCACCGATGTGGCGGCCAGAGGGATAGACATCGATGATGTGGAAGCGGTGATAAACTACGATGTCCCCGATGATATAGAATACTATGTGCACAGGATCGGCCGTACCGGAAGAGCCGGAAGGAAAGGGCGCGCATTCACTCTTGTGGTCGGACGTGAACTGTACAAGATAAGGGACATTGAAAGACATTGTCATACACGGATAGAATCAAGACATATTCCCAATGCCACGGATGTCAAGGCTTCCAAGGCTCAGAGCGTCCTTGATTCTGTAGTCGAGATAGCCGAGGGAGAGGATCTATCGGATATGATAAACATGATAGAGACCAAAATGTCGGACAGTGAACTGACTTCACTGGATATCGCGGCGGCCTTTTTGAAGAAGGCGATGGGATCGGATAAGGATGCGGTGTCGGACGCTGACTTTATAACCTACCGCTCGGGGGACCGCAGGGCCAGGAAAAGAGCCTATGTCGAAAGAGACAGGGCCCGCAGGGACAAGCGTGATCAGGAAGAGCTTCACAGAAAGGGCGGAAGGGGCTCATCTTTCTTTAAGAAGATCCGATCCAGGGATATCAATACCGATGGCACGTTCAGAAGTAAGAGAAATAAAAGCGGGTTAAAGAAGAAGAAATAAGGGAGCCGCGGAAGAGACAGAAATGGGAAATTCACTCACAGAGGGCAAGCCTCTAAAGATCATACTGAAGTTTATGATCCCGTTGCTGCTGGGAAATGTGTTCCAGCAGTTTTACAATATGGTCGACGCCATAATAGTCGGCAAATATGTGGGAACAAATGCGCTCGCTGCAGTCGGCTCGACGGGGACGATAATGTTTCTGGTGCTCGGGGTCTCGAACGGGATGTCGACCGGATTTACAGTGCTGACGAGCCAGAAATACGGTGCAAGACAGACAGACGAGACGAGGGCGACCGTAGCAAACGGGATCATCCTTTCGGGGATCGTTATCGTTGCGATGACGGCGATAAGTCTTTTTTTCATGCATGGGATCCTTGATCTCATGAATACTCCGGAAGATATATACGAGGATGCTTACAGCTATATATCCGTCATATGCATGGGGATAGTGGCGATCGTTTCATATAATCTCTTTGCGGCTTTTCTTCGCGCGATCGGAAACAGCAAAGTGCCGTTGATGACGCTGATATTTTCGGCGCTTTTGAACATAGTCCTTGATCTGCTATTTATCATCCATTTCAGGATGGGAGTGGCGGGAGCGGCATGGGCGACGAATATCTCCCAGGGAATAGCGGCTTTATTATGCGTGGTTTACATAATTCGAAAGGAGCCGGTCCTTACCCCCTCGAGAAACATGTGGAGGCTTAACAGACAATACACGAGGCTTCAGATGTATATCGGGATCCCGATGGCGCTGCAGTTCGGGATCACTGCGTCGGGAACAATGATAATGCAGGGGGCGATAAACGTGTACGGTTCCGTGGCGGTTGCCGGATTTACCGCGGCGAGCAAGGTGCAGAACCTTTTGACACAGGGGATGATGTCCATCGGACAGACGATGACCAGCTACTCGGGGCAAAACTACGGTAAAGGCGATCTTGACAGGGTGAAGCAGGGTGTTAAGGATGCAATGAAGATCATGGTCGTATATTCGATCATCGCAGGAGTGATGGTCGTGCTGTGTCTTCCGTATATCATGAGGCTCTTCTTTTCGGCGGATGTGGATATCGCCTCGCTGCTGCCGTGGGCAAGGATCTATATCCTTGAATGCGCGATCGCTTATATTCCGCTGTCTTCGATCTTTATCTTCAGGAATACCATGCAGGGATGCGGTTACGGAATGACAGCGATGATGCTGGGAATAGTGGAATTCTTTGCGAGGCTTCTGGCGGCTTTCATTTCGATAAGGGTAAGAAGTTATGCGCTTGCGGTTGGCGCGGATCCTCTTGCGTGGCTTTCTGCGGGAATAATGGCTGCCGTCCTGTTCGGTTTTGTGATGAAGGATATCGAACGTAAAAAACGCAGGATGGCGTTCGCGGAACCGGTGAAGGCAGATTCCGGCACGAAAACTGCAAAGGCCGGTATTGAAACGGCAAAGACCGGTCCTGAAGAGCAGGACGTAAAAAAGGCTTCAACATCCGGGGACGAATAGTACGGCTCAACAATACGACCAACTATACGCCGATATATTAAGTGCATTGAATGGTCTGTTATGATAGAATATACGGGATAATAAATTAGGATACTATTATTGGCCGGCATACGGGACCGGATTTTTGATGTCCTGTCCTTTCCCAAATATGTATGAGCCGGCAAAAGGAGAATATAGATGGCGGAAAAAGAGATCATGCTAGGGAATGCGGCGATAGCCCGCGGCGCGTGGGAAGCCGGAGTGAAGGTTTCGGCGGCATATCCCGGAACACCCAGTACGGAGATATCCGAAAACCTGGTGAAATATCCTGGAGTTTATGCGGAGTGGTCGCCGAATGAAAAAGTGGCGGC
The DNA here is from genome assembly GCA_024699045.1 of Lachnospiraceae bacterium. Classification (GTDB taxonomy): domain Bacteria; phylum Bacillota; class Clostridia; order Lachnospirales; family Lachnospiraceae; genus NK4A144. Next base: position 3,193 of record JAILQK010000087.1, read on the forward strand.
AGAGGTTGCTATAGGAGCTTCGATAGCGGGAGTCAGGGCGATGGCTTCTATGAAGCATGTAGGACTGAACGTGGCAAGCGATCCGCTTTATTCCGTATCGTATATCGGGGTTAACGGGGGACTGCTTTTCTGTGTGGCGGATGATCCGGGTCTTTATTCTTCCCAAAATGAGCAGGATACGAGACTGATAGGACGCTCGGCGCATGTCCCTGTGCTCGAGCCTTCTGATTCAAAGGAAGCGCATGACTATACGAAGCTTGCATTTGAGCTTTCGGAAAAATACGATACACCGGTCATATTGAGGACGACTACAAGGATAGGGCATTCTCAGGGGGAGGTTGAGCTTTCGGACAGGGCAGAGCCGGAGGACAGGCCCTATGAGCGCAATATCATGAAAAACGTCATGATGCCGGGAATGGCCAAGGGCAGGCATGTCTACGTCGAAGAGCGTGAAAAGAAGATGGCGGAGGATGCCTTTTCGATGGAGATAAACCGTATCGAGATGGGCGATACGAAGATAGGCTTCATCACGAGCGGCGTAGCTTACCAGTATGTGAAGGAGGTCTTTCCGGAAGCGAGTGTCTTAAAGCTCGGGCTTGTATATCCGATGTCGGAAAAGCTGATAAGGGATTTTGCGTCAAGGGTTGACAGACTTATCATTTTTGAGGAGCTTGAGCCGTTTACGGAATCGTTTGTAAAGTCGCTCGGGATCAAGTGTGAGGGGAAAGAACTCTTTACCCTGCAGGGAGAGTACTCTGCCAATATGCTCAGACAAAGGCTTAAGGGAGAGGATGCGGGCTATGAAGCGGCCAGGGTTCCGAACAGGCCTCCGATACTGTGCCCCGGATGTCCTCACAGGAGCACTTATTATGTGCTGAAAAAGCTTGGGATACACGCTTCGGGCGATATCGGATGCTATACTCTCGGGGCGGTCGCGCCATTAGGCGTTGTCGATACGACGGTCTGTATGGGAGCTTCGATCTCGATGCTTCACGGGATGGAGAAGGCCAGAGGAAAGGATTATATCAAAAACTGGGTTGCAGTGATCGGAGACTCGACCTTTATGCATACGGGGATCAATTCGCTGGAGGATCTTGCGTATAACAGATCGACGGCAACAGTCCTGATCCTGGATAATTCGACTACAGGAATGACCGGTCATCAGGATCATGCGGCTACAGGCAAGACCCTGGACGGCACCGAGGTGCCGGCGATATCTATCTATAAAGTCTGTAAAGCCATGAACATAGAGCATGTGGTCGAAGTAGATGCATTTGATACCGTGGAGCTCGAGAAGGTGATCAAAGAAGAAACGGCGAGGGATGAACTCTCGGTGATCATAGTCTGCGCTCCCTGTGCACTTCTTAAGGGACAGAAGTTCCCGTATAAGGTTCGTGCTGTCCCGGAAAAGTGTAAGAAGTGCGGCATGTGTCTGAAACCCGGGTGCCCGGCGATAAAGAGGCGGGAGGACGGGACGATCGAGATCGACGATACGCTCTGCAACGGATGCGGGCTTTGCGTGGGACTCTGTAATTTCGGGGCATTGGAGAAATACGAGGTATAGATCGGAAAAGCAATGAAAGATAATAAGAAATCGTTATCCCGGCGTAAATCCATTCGTACAAAGATCCAGACGATGATGCTGGCTGTTTCCATAGTCTCACTGGGGCTTTCCAGTGCTGTAGGCATATACACCATGTCGCGGATAAGGCAGCAGAGTGCGGAAGTCGTTATAGAACGGATGGAGGATAATCTGAAGGAGCTTGCCAAAGACAGGGCGATGTATGCCGAGTCGGAACTGGACCAGTTTTCTGCATATACCGTTGAGTTTGCCGATTATATAACCAGACTCTACAGTGATCCGGATTCGGTAGTGCCGATGGAAGTGCTGCCTCCCGATCCTGCAAAAGGAAATACCTATACCATGCAGCGATATCTTGCGACAAAGGATGTAAAGCTTGAGGATGTGAAAGATGAGATGGAGCTTCTGGCAAATACATCGAGGATATTCGAGCCGGTGGTATCACAGGAGAAATATATCCTGAACGCATATCTTGCCACAGAGTCGGGCTTTGAGATAGGGTACAGCTCCAGATCCGATCAGGTCGTTTTGGATGAAGACGGCGAATGCTATTTTAATTATTATGAAAGACCGTGGTATTCCCAGGCAAAGAAAAAAGGCGGGATCAATTTTACAAATGTATATAATGATTCTTTTGTGAATGATCTGGTCATAAGCTGTTCGGCTCCTTTCTATGATGCCAAAGGTGATTTTGCCGGGGTTGTAAGTATCGATTTCAAGATAGCTGATCTCTATGACAAGATCGTCAGGACCGATCTGGGAGAAAAAGGCATAGCGTATTCGTTTCTTGTGGACAGCGAGGGTGAAGCCATTTCTCCTAATGCCGAAGTCAGTTCGCTCTATATCGACAAGGAACTTGATAATCATACCATCACACAGATAATGAATCATTACGAGGGTATAACGCTGACAGAGAACGGGGTGTACTGCGCATATGCTCCGATAGACACTGTCCATTGGATGTATTGTATCAAGATGCCGCAGGAGGTTGTTCTGCAGCCGGTCTATGAGATGGATCAGAATATACATCTGTCCATAGTGCTGTTCGTGATCGTATTTATCCTGCTCCTTGTGGTCGTGACGATCGCATCGAGAAGATCGGCACGCAGCATAAGCAGACCTTTGATCCTTCTCGGCAAGGATGTGAATGTGATCAGCGAAGGTAATTTTGATCATCGCGCGCAGGTATACGGCAATGATGAGGTCGGGGATCTTGCGGTTCATTTTAATGAGATGGCCGGCTCGCTCAAAACCTATATTGAGGATCTTACAAAGGTCACAGCGGAGAAAGAACGTATAGGCGCCGAACTCAATGTAGCCACTCAGATACAGGCGGATATGCTGCCGAGGATATTCCCGCCGTTTCCCGACAGAACAGAATTTGAGCTCTATGCAACCATGGATCCGGCCAAAGAGGTCGGAGGAGACTTTTATGATTTCTTCCTTATCGATGAAGATCATCTTGGTCTTGTCATGGCCGATGTTTCGGGAAAAGGAGTGCCGGCGGCTCTGTTCATGGTGATAGCAAAGACGCTCATCAAAAACCGGGCGCTCCTTGGAGGATCTCCTGCAGAGGTTTTAAGCTATGCGAACGAGCAGCTTTGCGAGGGTAACGAGGCGGAGCTTTTTGTGACCGTGTGGTTTGCGATAGTTACCATATCTACGGGAAAATGCATCGGTGCCAATGCCGGGCATGAGCATCCGGTGATAAGAAGAGCGGGTGGAAAGTTTGAATATTCGATATATAAGCACTCTCCGGCGGTAGCCGTAATGGAGGGGATGAAATTCCGTGAGCATGAATTCGAGCTTTATCCCGGAGATATCATATATGTCTATACGGACGGGGTTCCTGAGGCGACAAACAGCAATGATGAGCTTTACGGCGAGGAAAGACTTCTCGATGTGCTCAACCGGGATCCCGATGCTCCTACAGAGGAAATGCTTAAGAATATCAAGGTTGATATCGATGAATTTGTGGGGGACGCTCCCCAGTTCGACGATATAACCATGCTGGAATTCAAGTACTTCGGAGTGGATCAGGGCTCTAAAGAGACATCGTAGATGTTGTAGAGGAGTATGGCGGAGCCGTCCTCCATTATCACTACGTTTTCATGCAGATCGATCTTGTAGATAAGACCGGATATCGTAAGATAAGATCCTCCGGGCTTCAGCGGATCCGGCAGGAAATGAGTGATGGTGACGGGCTTGTGTGAGAGCATGGCAAGCCGCAGATTCCGGTCTATCTCGTTGGCGGCATCGTTTTCGATCGTGATCTTATCGACAGTCAGTCGCTGTGTTTCTTCGATATCTTCTTCATATCCCGTCAGAGCGGCAAAAGGGGCAAACTGGGCGGCCCGGTTTATCATCGTCATATGCGGCCTTTTTTTGGACTGATAGTGTGGATGGTCTATTATATTATGGTGGTCGTTCATGCTTTGTGTCCTCCGATCTGTCTGTTCCTTTCCCTTGATGTGGCGCCCTCAAGGAAATTGGTGCCTTTGAGGATCGCGTTCTTTCCGTATTTTTCTTTTATCTGAAGCGTTGCGCGCTGGAGCGCTTCCTCCTTTTGGAGCATGGCTTTTTCGGCTTTTTCTTCCCGTTCTTTCGCTTCATAGTCGGTAAAAAGATCGAGCTGCTCGTATTCGGGAGAGGCGGGGATCTCATGCTTATCCTGAACCCGCATGGCGCAGACCGTGACCCGCCTTACAAGCAGATCTCTGTCGGTGATGCGCTCATAAAGCTCCATAACGGCCTCTGTTATGATACGGGAGGATGAGGTCGGGGTATCGAGGTTTGCGGTGCCGTGAGCGTGTTTGGGGACCGGACGGCCGTAATGATCCAAATGCATGGCGCCCTTATAGGCCGAGGCCGCATCGGGATCCCGTAATGCTTCGTAGTTTATGGTGAGCGTCATCTGATCCGTTACAAGTTCTTTTTTTACCAGATCGAGAGTCAGAAGGTCGGTCATCTCCCGCACTATGATCGCCGCTTCCTCGTGTGAGTACGGTCTTTGCAGGACCTGTCCCGAACTCAGGCTGTTGGTTGACGGCGTATAGCTTTTTATATTCTCTATGGTGCAGGGCTCCCAGCCCCAGGCATGGTCGATCAGAAGCTCTGCGTTGACTCCGAAGGTCCTGTAGAGCATATCCTCGAACCTTTCGGAATATTCGGCCAGATCTCCCATAGTGTAGAGGTTGAGTGAGGCCAGCCTTTTTACCGTTCCGTGTCCTATACCCCAAAAATCCGTGAGGGGAGTGTGAGACCAAAGCTTCTCCCGGTAGGAACGCTCGTCGAGCTCCGCGATCCGTACCCCGTCTTTATCCGCTGGCATCTTCTTCGCGACTATATCCATCGCGACTTTGCAAAGGTACAGATTGGTCCCTATGCCCGCGGTAGCGGTAATCCCGGTGGCGGTGAGGACATCGCGGATCATCGTCATCGCCAGCTCGTGAGGCGTCATGCCGTAGATATCAAGGTAGGGAGTCACATCCATAAAGACCTCATCGCAGGAATAGACATGGATATCCTCCGGAGCGACGTATTTTAGATATATACGGTAGATCTCCGTGCTGTATTTGAGATACAGCGCCATCCTGGGCGGCGCGACAATATAGTCAAGCTCTAAAGCAGGGTCGGAGTCCAGCTTATCGACGGAGTCGGATCTGCCCGTAAACCGATGCTCCGGAGCCGCAAACCGGCGATCCTCGTTGATATCCTTCACCTTTTGGATGACCTCGAAAAGTCGGGGCCTTCCGGGGACCCCGTAGGATTTCAGCCCCGGAGATACGGCAAGGCATATGGTTTTTTCGGTCCTTGTGGGATCAGCCACGACAAGGCAGGCGTCAAGCGGGTTGAGCTTTCGCTCGACACACTCTACGGAAGCATAGAAGCTTTTTAAGTCTATTGCTATATATGCCTTGTCCATGCCACGTCCTCCATCCGGTATACCATCGATTATCGAACAAATGTTCACAAATGTCAAGTCGTGATCGAGGCGGATCGAGACGGATCGAGGCGGGTGTGCCGATACAGACGTGTCAATACAGACGTGTCGATACAGACGTGTCAATCGGGGGCATGTATGGTAAAATAGGACACGCGGATCATTAAATGATAAGCGAATGATACGGAAAGGGTATATGAGATGACTACAAAAAATATCATGATAGTGGGTGTCGGAGGACAGGGAACGCTTTTGACCAGCCGTATACTCGGGAGACTGATGTCGGATGCGGGATATGATGTCAAGATCTCGGAGGTCCACGGCATGGCGCAAAGAGGAGGCTCTGTGGTGACCTTCGTCAGGTACGGGGATAAGGTTGCGGAGCCTATAGTGGAAGAGGGACAGGCGGATGTCCTTATCGCTTTTGAGAGACTAGAGGCTTTGAGATACGCTCATTTCCTAAAAAAAGACGGCGTGCTCATAGTGAATGACGAGAGGATCGATCCGATGCCGGTCGTAACCGGAGCGGAGGAGTATCCCGAGGGGATAATCGAAAGACTGTCAAAGGAGCATACGGTCTATTCGATCGATGCGATGTCTGAGGCAAAGAAGCTTGGCAATCAGAGAGTGTTCAATCTCGTCGTGCTTGGAATGGCTGCAGGACACATGGACTTTACAAAGGAACAGTGGACCGGGGTCATAGAGAACACGGTACCGCCCAAAACAGTTGAGATAAACCTGAAGGCGTTCGAAGTCGGTTACGCGGCCTGATATT
>JAILQK010000099.1 GCA_024699045.1 Lachnospiraceae bacterium
CTCCGGATCGTAGGTCTGGATCAAAGCCGTCCCCGGAAGATCCGATCGTCCCGCCCTTCCGCAGGCCTGAAGCAGCAACGAAAAGGTGCGCTCACCGCATCTGTAATCAGACTCGTTTAAGGACATGTCGGCAAGCAGGATCCCCATTAAGGTAACTCCCGGGAAATCGTGCCCCTTTACTATCATCTGGGTCCCGACAAGAATGTCGGCTTCCCTATTCATAAACTGCTCTACTATCCTCGCATGTCCGTCCTTGCCCGTGGTCGTGTCAGCGTCCATTCTGATAACCCTTGCCTTGGGAAACTTCTTTTGGACAGCTTCTTCCACCTGCTCTGTTCCTGCTTTCATTGTACCTATATACTTGCTTTTGCAGGAAGGACATACCTTGGGGCGGATCTCCTTATGTCCGCAGTAATGGCAGTGGAGATATCCGTCTTTATGAAGTGTAAGCGATACGTCGCAGTGCGGACAGCGTATAACGCTTCCGCAGCTTCTGCAGCTTACAAAACCCGCCATTCCGCGGCGGTTTAAAAAGAGCATTATCTGCTCACCCCGGTCCAGCGTCTCTTCCATGAGGCGGGCGAGGCGCGAGCTTATCATCTCGCGGTTGCCGCGGCGCAGCTCCTCACGAAGGTCCACCGTCTCCACGGCCGGCAGCGCCGCGGCATCAGGCCGACGCGTCAGTCGGTAGAGCTTGTACTCTCCTGCCATGGCGCGGCTGTAGCTTTCTATCGAGGGGGAGGCGGAGCCCAGGACGACTGACGCGCCGGCCAGCCTCGCCCGCCGTATCGCCGTCTCTCGCGTATGATAACGTGGCGGCTGCTCGCTTTTATACGAAGACTCATGCTCCTCATCCATTATTATAAGGCCCAGATTTGAAAACGGAGTAAAAAGCGCACTCCTCGGGCCAACCATTATCGAAATTTCTTTGTTTTTCGCTCTCTCAAACTGATCAAGCCTCTCTCCGGGTGTCATCCGTGAATGCATGATCGACACCTTATCCCCAAACCTCTTATACAGTCTCATGACCGTCTGATAAGTAAGGGCAATTTCCGGTATTAAAAACACCGCTTCCTGCCCAAGCCCCACGACATGGTCAATAAGCTCCATATAAACCTCGGTCTTACCGCTTCCCGTAACACCGAAAAGAAGGGAAACATCTCTTTCTCCCCTGTCATACGCGGCTTTCATATCCGCGCATACACGGCTTTGTTCGTCGGTCAGCGTGACTTTCTTATAACCGGATGGTCCGGTTATCTTCCCAAGGGGATTCCTGTAGGATCTTATCTCCTCGATCTCAATTATCCCTTTTTTCTCAAGGTCTCTTATATGAGCCGCCGTAACTCCAAGCTTAAAGCAGGCTTCGTTCCAGGGAATATCCGGATTCTCCCGGAGCTCACTAAGCAGTCTTTCCTTTGCCGCCGAATGGCTTTTTCTTCTTTGAAGCTTTGCCAGTTCATCGGACAAAACGTCTTCACCTGCTTTTAGATGCATTACCTTTCTGATCTTTGGTTTGGCTCTTTTCCCGGACGGAAAAACGCATCTTAACGCCTGCGCCATGGTGGAGCCGTAATGCGATCTCATGAAGTATGCAAGAGCTATAAGCTCTCCCGCAGCATCTTTGGCAGAGCTTTTTTTTATTTCCATTATATCTTTTATCTTATCGGAAGGCACATCCGATCTGTCGGTAAGTTCGACTACAGTTCCGCTTACCTTTCGATTTCCGAAGGGAACCAAAACCTGATCCCCGACCTCAATCGTATCTGCCATTTCGGCCAAAACCCTGTAAGTAAATATCTGATCCAGCTTTGTCAGGGAAATGTCAACAAAAACTCCGGCAAAAAGGTCTCCCATATCAGGCCTCCGCAGGTGATCTCATCCCAAGTTCTTCCATAACCTCTTTTAGCAAAACTCTTTCGTCCATGGGATATTTCTTCCCTCTTATTTCCTGATAATCCTCATGGCCTTTTCCGGCAAGAACTATGACATCACCCTCTTTGGCATTTTCTATCGCATATCGGATAGCCTCTTTTCTGTCTATGATCTCAACATATTCGCCGGATGTCTTGTTAATACCGAACTTTATATCATTAATGATATCCTGAGGTTCCTCAAAACGCGGATTATCGGAGGTAATTATCGTAAGATCCGAAAGATCTCCCGAAACCTCACCCATCTCATATCTTCTGTCCTTTGATCTGTTGCCTCCGCAGCCGAACAAAGTAACTATCCTTTTAGGCTGATATTCTCTTAAGGTAGTGAGCAGGCTCCTAAGACTCATGGCATTATGGGCATAATCTATCATAACCGAATACTTGTCCGAAACCGGATATAATTCAATACGCCCCTTTACCCTTGCGGAAAGGAGTGCCCTTTTCATAACCTCCTCTTCCACTCCGAAATGGTGGCATACAGCAATTGCGGTAAGCGAATTATATACGGAAAATCTTCCCGGCACATTAACTCTGACATCAAAATTCAAAAGGCCTTCAACCCTGTATTTAACACCGAGCATTCCGCCTTCCTTATAAAGTTCTACGTCACATGCTCTGTAATCCGCATCATCTTTGAAGCCGAAAAATACTTCTTCGCATTTATCTGTGGCAAGTATAGCCGGAAGATGCTCATCATCGGCATTAAATATTCCTTTTTTGCATTTTCTAAAAAGCTTCGCCTTGCATGAAAGATAATCATCAAAATCCTCGTGCTCACCCGGTCCGATATGATCGGGCTCAATATTTGTGAAAATACCGATCTCGAATTTGATCCCATCCACTCTGTGCATCATAAGCCCCTGCGAAGAAACCTCCATAACACAGGTATCTATCCCTATCTGACGCATTCTCGACAGATATTCCTGCACCTCATAAGATTCGGGCGTGGTGTTTTTGGACGGAATATGTTCATTCCCTATTATCGCTTCTATTGTTCCGATAAGGCCTACCTTTCTGCCCGCAGCAGTCAGGATCTCCTTTATCATATAGGTAGTCGTAGTCTTACCCTTTGTTCCGGTGATTCCTATAACCGTAACATCCTG
>JAILQK010000024.1 GCA_024699045.1 Lachnospiraceae bacterium
TGAGGCGGCACCTGAACCAGAGGCAGCGCCCGAGCCTTCATCAGAGGCAGCACCGGCGGCGGATGCAGATCCGAATAAACAGTTAAGCCCCGACGAGATCGCGGCGCTCTTTGCGGGAGCAGATACCCCCGCAGAGCCTGAGGCGGCACCTGAACCAGAGCCGGAGCCTGAGCCAGAGCCTGCAGCGGAGGCAGCGGCAGGCGACGATGATCCGAATAAACAGTTAAGCCCCGACGAGATCGCGGCGCTTTTCGCGGGAGCAGATACCCCCGCAGAACCTGATGCGACGCCTGAGTCTGCAGAAGAAACGGCGCCTGAAGCCAAGCCTGCAGCGGAGGAGACCCCTGAAGCTGTGTCGGAACCGGCCTCTGCAGATGATGATCCGAATAAACAGTTAAGCCCCGACGAGATCGCGGCGCTTTTCGCGGGAGCAGATACCCCCGCAGAGCCTGATGCGACGCCTGAGCCTGCAGAAGAAACGGCGCCTGAAGCCGAGCCTGCAGCGGAGGAGACCCCTGAAGCTGTGTCGGAACCGGCCCCTGCAGATGATGATCCGAATAAACAGTTAAGTCCGGAAGAGATTGCGGCGCTATTTGAAGGCAGTGAAGGAGATGAGAAGCCGGCAGAACCGGATGTGACCTATACCGTGGCAGAAGGTGCGGAAGAGTCCGCAGAAGACCTGTCCGTGGATGATATTCTGGCTGAGGCTGAGAGTCTGGGGGAGGAACCTGAGGCTTCAGAAAACCCGCCTGCGAATGGAAGTGACGATCCTAATCATGTAATGTCTGCTGATGAGATCGATGCTCTTTTCCAGGAGGCGGCCGGGGCTGCTGCTGAGGAGCCTGAAGAGGCAAATAAAGAACCGGAGCCGGCGGCAGATACGACAGATTCAGCTGATCCGGCTGATTCGGCGTTGGAGGAAGCGCTGGGGCTTCTCGGAGAGAGCGTGGATGCGGATAGCGATCAGGATGTGCTGGACCTTATTGATGAACTGGGCGATGATGCTGAACTGTCTGAGGTAGGGGATCTGCTTAAAAAGGATGACAGCCTGGATCTTGTTGATGATGATCTTATGGCTGCCCTGACGGGAGAAGATGCTGATGAAGAAAAAGAAGTCAATGACGGAGCAGGTGAAGGCTCTTCTGAAGCAGGTGAAGAGTCTGGAGAAGACGGTAAAAAGGGCAGAAGAAAAAGAAAAAAGAAGAAGGCAAAGCCTGAGACGGATGAGGAAGGCAATCCGATCAAAAAGAAAAGTCTTCTGGAAAAAATACAAGAATTCTTATTTGCGGGAGATGACGAGGAAGAAACCGACCTTGAGAAAGAAGGCGCAGCATCTAATGTTGCAAATCCCAGCGAGCAGACTCTTGAAAATGCTGCCATTCTAGGCGAAGACATACAAGCCGGCGGCAAAAAGAAGAAAGAAAAGAAGAAGAAAGAAAAACCGAAAAAAGAAAAGAAACCTAAAGAAAAGAAGCCGAAGAAACCGAAGAAGGAGAAACCGCCGGAAGATCTGGTGCCCGAAAAGAAACTGCCTAAAAAGAAGGTCGCGGCAGTGGCGCTGTTCTTTACTTCTTTCCTTGCTGCGGTCACTTTCTGTACATTTGCTTTTGCGAATGTCGGATATGAGAATGCGGCGAAGACCAATTTTGAAAAGGGTGACTACGAAGGGGCTTACGATTCGCTTGTAGGACTTACCCACCTCTCGGAAGAGAGTAAGGATATCTACAACAGGTCGTTTGTGCTCATGCGGCTGCAGAGAAAGATAGATGCCTATAATGAGTTCCAGCAAAGAGAAGAGAATCTTGAGGCGATCGACGCCCTTATTCAGGGAGTTACCATACACGATGCGCTTACGGAATATGCAGAGAGCCTGGGGGTCGGAGAAGGATTCGAGGCGCTCTATCAGGAAGTGCTCGGATATCTTTCCGGCGTATACGGGGTAGATGAGGAGTACGCAAAGGATATCTCAAGGATCTCAGACGATCTTGATTATACAATGGTTTTGATGGACATAGTGGATCCTACATGGAGGATGGAGATACAGCCTACCGTAGAGCTTACCGATGTAGCAATGCTGATGCCTGAATCTACGGAAGAGACTACCGGGGAAGGAAGTGCGGAGAGCACGGACGAAGGCGGAGATGTTTCCGATCAGGGTACGGAGGCAGAGAGTACCGATGAGATGCCGCCTGCCGAGGGATCCGAAGGTGGTGAGCCTCAACAGGACGGCGGACCGGAAGGAGACGGTGAGGGAGGATCCGAGGCCGGGATCACGCTAACACCCGATTCGGGAACCGAGATAACCAATTCTGACGGGACACATGTAGAAATATCAAATCCCGAGACAAATACCGGAGGAGATACGAGTGAATACACCGCGCCGGCATCCTCATCCGATCCCGGTGATCAGAATACGGCAAGCGACGGAACGACACTATATAATTTCAAAGTAGAGAAAGGGGCGGACGGTACCTACCATCAGGTAAACTGAGATCCGTGGGATGGACCGACCGTATTAGAATGACAGCGATCATAGATTATGATGCGGGTAATATAAAAAGCGTGGAAAAGGCGGTGCAGCACCTGGGCTTTGGATGTGTCACCACAAGAGACAGTCAGACCCTTTTAAGTGCGGATCACGTGATCCTTCCGGGGGTAGGGGCCTTTGGAGAAGCAATGGATCGTCTTGAAGAATATGGGCTTATCGATGTTATACAGAAGGTATGCGACAAAGGCATACCTTTTCTTGGCATATGTCTCGGGCTGCAGCTGCTGTTTGAAGGATCCGACGAGTCACCGGGAGTACAGGGGCTTGGGATACTGAAAGGCAGTATAAAGCGGCTTCCGGATGATGCAGGACTAAAGGTGCCCAATATAGGATGGAATTCACTTTCCCTCAAAGGAGACGGCCGGCTTTTCAAAGGCGTGGCGCCGGACAGTTTTGTATATTTTGTTCACTCCTATTACCTGGACGCCCGGGATAAGAGCATAGTCAAAGCGACGATCGATTACGGTACCACGGTAGATGCATCGGTGGAGTCGGGCAACATATTTGCATGTCAGTTTCATCCGGAAAAATCATCCGGGACCGGACTGACAATTCTGGAGAATTTCTTAAATGTACAGTAAAAGGATAATCCCGTGTCTTGATGTTAATAACGGAAGGGTGGTCAAGGGAGTTAATTTTGTTTCCCTCAGGGACGCAGGGGATCCTGTCGAGATCGCAAAAGCTTACGATCAGGCGGGGGCCGATGAACTGGTGTTTCTTGATATCACGGCTACGAGTGATCACAGGGCAACGGTAGTGGATCTTGTGAGACGCGTCGCGGAACAGGTTTTTATTCCTTTCACCGTTGGAGGAGGAATAAGAACGGTCGAGGATTTCAGGGCCGTGTTAAGAGAGGGCGCGGATAAGGTATCGGTAAACAGCGCCGCGATAGCAGAGCCTGAACTTATCTCCACGGCGGCAGACAAGTTTGGATCGCAGTGTGTGGTACTGGCGATAGATGCGAGACGACGTGAAGATGGCAGCGGATGGACAGTATACAAAAACGGGGGCCGGATCGATGTTGGGATCGATGCCGTGGAATGGGCGGTCCGTGGCGTAGAGCTCGGAGCGGGAGAGATATTGCTTACTTCGATGGATGCCGACGGAACCAAAGCCGGATACGATATAGAGCTTACGCGTACGATAGCCGATTCGGTCAAGGTACCGGTGATCGCTTCGGGGGGAGCCGGAAGCCTGGATGATTTCACTAAGGCGTTTAAGGACGGACATGCCGAGGCGGCGCTTGCAGCGTCTTTATTCCACTATAAAGAGCTCACGATAGATGAGGTAAAGGCTCATCTGAAAAACGAAGGAGTACCGGTCAGATGGCGGCATTAGAGGGAGCCTGGAAGGAGGCTTTGGAGGGAGAATTTCACAAGCCGTATTACAAAGAGCTTTTCGGTTTCGTGAAGCAGGAGTATGCGACAAAGGTCATTTATCCGCCTTCCGAGCTTATTTTTACGGCGCTTCATCTGACTCCTCTGGATAAGGTCAAAGTCGTGATCCTGGGGCAGGATCCCTATCATGAACCGGGACAGGCGATGGGGATGTCTTTTTCTGTCCCTGAGGGCGTGGAGATACCGCCGTCCCTGAAGAATATATACAAAGAGATCCACGAAGATGTGGGAGAGAAGATCCCGGCGACGGGAGATCTTACAGGCTGGGCAGAGCAGGGAGTTCTCCTGCTGAATGCGGTACTTACGGTCTGTGCCCACCGGGCAAATTCGCATAAAGGCAAAGGATGGGAGAATTTCACCGATGCGATAATAAAAGCGGTGGATGAGCAGGACAGACCGATAGTTTTTCTTCTCTGGGGAAGAAACGCCAGGGATAAGAAGGATCTGATAACGAATCCGGGGCATCTGGTGCTCGAGGCGGCTCATCCGAGTCCGTTGTCGGCTTATAACGGATTTTTCGGGTGCAGACATTTTTCAAAGTGCAACAGATTTTTGGCAGACAACGGAGTGGAACCGATCGATTGGGGGGCTTTATGAATAAAACACCGTTCTTAACAAAGGAAAAAGCAGAGGAGATAGCCGCAAAATACGGTACGCCCTATCACGTTTACGATGAAGACGGGATCAGGAAGAATGCCAAGGCAGTAAAAGAAGCGTTTTCGTGGAACAAGGGCTTCAAGGAATATTTTGCCGTCAAGGCGACACCAAATCCGTTTATATTAAAGCTTTTCCTTGAACAGGGCTTCGGCTGCGACTGCTCGTCGATGGCGGAGCTTAAGATGGCATACGCTGCAGGATTCAGTGGCGAGGATATAATGTTTTCTTCAAATGACACCCCTGCGGAGGAATATGAATATGCCGCAAAGATAGGGGCGATCATCAATTTCGACGATATCACGATGCTCCCTTATTATCTTGAAAACATAGGAGAGTTTCCTGAAACCGTCTCCTGCCGGTATAATCCCGGCGGAACCTTTTCGATCTCGAACGATATCATGGATAATCCGGGTGACAGCAAATACGGGATGACCGGCGAGCAGATGAAGGAGGCTTTCAGGATCCTCAAATCTCATGGGGTAAGGCACTTTGGGATACATGCATTTCTTGCGAGCAATACAGTTACCGATGACTACTATCCAACGCTTGCAGGTCAGCTTTTTGAGCTGGCGGCGGAGCTTAAAAAAGAATGCGGGACGGATATCTCCTTTATCAATCTTTCCGGAGGAGTCGGGATCCCGTATGAGCCGGGGGTCGAGCCGAACCATATAGACCGCATCGGGGAGGGAGTAAAACAGGAATATGAAAAGATACTTGTCCCTGCCGGAATGGGTGACGCAAAGATCTATTCCGAGATGGGACGGTTTATGGCGGGACCCTATGGGGCTCTGGTCACACGCGCGATACATGAAAAGCACATATACAAGGAGTATATCGGAGTAGATGCCTGTGCTGCGAACCTGATGAGACCGGCTATCTACGGAGCATATCATCATATAACCGTGCTGGGGAAGGAAGGAGAGCCCGAAGACCATATTTACGATGTTACAGGGTCGCTTTGCGAGAATAACGACAAGTTTGCGATCGATCGCCATCTGCCCCGGATCGATATGGGAGATCTGCTTTATATACACGATACGGGGGCGCATGGTTTTGCCATGGGCTATAACTATAACGGAAGGCTATGGAGCCCGGAGGTGATGCTTCACAAAGACGGAACCTTCTCACTGATAAGGAGAGCACAGACGCTGGCGGATTATTTTGCGACGTTTGACTGTTTTGAAGAATTCAGGAACATGGACAAGGTCTGAGATAAGGAGAGAATACAATGAATTATGTAAACCTAAACGAAGAAGCAGGCAGGACTTCATATCCCGGAAGAGGGATAGTGATAGGCGTATCCGGGGACGGGAAGTATGCGGTCACGGCTTACTTCATCATGGGGAGATCGGACAATTCCAGAAATCGGATCTTTGTGCAGGACGGGGAAGGAATCAGAACAGAAGCGTATGATCCTTCAAGGCTTAAGGACCCGTCCCTGATAATATATGCTCCGGTCCGTGTGCTGGGAGATATCACCATAGTAACGAACGGTGATCAGACTGATACGGTCTATGATGAAATGAAAAAGGGCAAATGCTTTGCGGAGAGCCTTTTGAGCAGGAGGTATGAGCCCGATGCTCCCAACTATACGCCCAGGATATCCGGGATCATGCACGTGTCAAAGGGCAGCTTTGATTACCAGATGTCGATCCTTAAGTCGGATAACGGGAACCCTGACTCGGATGACCGGTACACCTTTGCTTACACGACTCCGGCAAAGGGAAAAGGCCGTTTCATACATACCTATATGGGAGACGGAGATCCGCTCCCTTCCTTTGAGGGGGAGCCGACGCCTGTATTGATCTCCGGGGACATAGATGAATTCACTAACGGGTTATGGGAAGCCCTGGACAATGATAATAAAGTATCTCTGTTTACCAGATATATAGATATTTCCACGGGGACTTACGACAGCAGGATAATAAACAAGAATCAGTAAGACTGAGCATAACAGTTATCGAAACCGATTATGTCAACTAATTATCGATAGTTTTTATGTAAATCAATTATTCATAGTGATTATGTTAATAAATTATTATTAGTGATTATGTAAACATATTATCCAAAGTTGTTATGTTAACAAAATAACGGCATAAAGCGTTGCAACTAAAGGAGATAATCAATTATGTAAATGAATTATCGAAACCTATTATGTAAACGAAACAAGAGAAGTGAAGTTGTAAATATTAATTATTGTTAATTCTTTATGTTAATCAAAGCGGTCATAGACATGGATAACATATACATGGATAACATTGACATGGATAAACAAGGATAAGGAGAGCATACCGATGAATGAAATGGAACTTAAGTACGGCTGTAACCCGAATCAGAAGCCTTCAAGAGTTTATATGGAGGACGGAAAGGATCTTCCCATAGAGGTTCTTAATGGGAGACCCGGTTATATCAATCTGCTCGATGCTCTTAACGGGTATCAGCTTGTTAAGGAGCTTTCCGAGGCTACCGGACATGCTGCCGCCACCTCGTTCAAGCATGTTTCTCCGGCAGGAGCTGCCATAGGCATACCATTGTCCGAGGTTGAGAGAAAGATCTACTGGATCGATGATAAGACAGAACTGTCTCCGCTGGCCTGTGCCTATGCAAAGGCAAGAGGCGCGGACAGGATGTCAAGCTTCGGTGATTTCATCTCACTGTCGGAAGAGTGTGATGTCGAGACTGCGAAGCTGATAAGGCGTGAGGTTTCGGACGGGATCATCGCTCCGGGATATTCTCCCGAGGCTCTGGAGATACTGAAGGAGAAAAAGAAGGGGGGCTACTGCATACTGAAGATGGATCCCGGTTATCGTCCGGCTCCCATCGAGCATAAGCAGGTATATGGGATCACGTTTGAACAGGGGCGCAATGAGTTTGAGATCAACAGGGCACTCCTGAACAATATAGTCACTAAAAACAAGGAGCTTTCCGACAGCGCCGCCAACGATCTGATGATCGCGCTTATAACGCTGAAATACACTCAGAGTAATTCTGTATGCTATGTGAAAAACGGTCAGGCGATTGGCGTAGGCGCCGGACAGCAGTCGAGGATCCATTGTACCAGGCTTGCGGGTCAGAAGGCCGACAACTGGTATCTCAGGCAGTCTCCGAAGGTTCTTGAACTTCCTTTCCGGGATGATATAAAGATGCCTGACAGGGATAATTCCGTCGATCTCTACATCGGGAGCGATCATATGGATGTGCTTGCCGATGGAAAATGGGAGAAGGTATTTACCGAGAAGCCTTCGGCATTCACGGAGGAGGAGAAGCGGGAATGGCTTGACGGAAACACCGATGTGGCGCTTGGATCCGATGCGTTCTTTCCTTTTGGGGACAATATTGACAGGGCTGCCAAAAGCGGTGTGAGATATGTGGCGGAGCCCGGAGGGTCTATCCGCGATGATTCCGTTATCGAGGCTGCGGATGGATACGGAATGGTCATGTGCTTTACCGGTATGAGGTTATTCCATCATTAAGCGTGCATCGTATATCGGTTTTGTGGTATCATATATAGTTAGTATCATTTCGAACCTGTACACTACATTGTTCGGGAGGTATTGTAATGGTTTATACCGTAACATTTAATCCGGCGCTGGATTACGTGATCCACCTGGAAGAGCCTATAGAAAACGGCCGGATGAACAGGAGCAGTAAGGAGGAGTTTTATTACGGCGGAAAGGGAATAAATGTCTCTACCGTCCTTACGAATCTGGGGATCGATACAGTGGCGATGGGCTTTGTGGCCGGTTTTACCGGGGCGGCTATAGTACATGGGCTTGCACATAAGGGTATACGCACCGATTTCCTGATATTAAGACAGGGAATCTCGAGGATCAATGTCAAGATCAGAAACGGTGAAGAGACTGATATAAATGCTGCCGGTCCCAGGCTTTCAAACGATGATGTCAAAGCGTTTATGAAAAAGCTTGATGACCTTGCAGAGGGTGATTATATCGTGCTTTCGGGTTCCATACCTCCCAATATGCATGATGTGATCTACGAGAGGATATGCAGGAGAGTGGCGGATAAGAACGTCCGGGTAGTGGTCGATGCCGACGGGGATCTGCTGATGAATACTCTTCAGATGCATCCGTTCCTTATCAAGCCGAACAAATCGGAGCTCGAGAGCCTTTTTAAGGCCCGCATAAAGAACGATAAGGATATTGAAAAATATGCCAGAAAGCTGCAGGACCAGGGCGCGCGTAACGTCCTTATCTCCATGGGGGGAGAAGGATCGATGCTGATCCCCGAGGAGGGTAAGGTGATACGTATGGGAGTCCCCGAGGGCAAGGTAATAAATACGGTAGGCGCCGGAGACTCGATGGTTGCGGGCTTTTTGGCGGGCTATATGAAGAACGGCGACTTGAAGAAAGCCATGAATCTTGCAACTGCGGCAGGGGCGGCAACGGCGTTCTCGGAAGGCCTTGGCGAAAAGAGCACGATCATGATGCAGCTTGAAAAGATAAACAATAATCTCTGGGCGAAATAATAAACTCGGTGTACCGTCAGGGAAGGGTTTATTCTTCAGACAGGGACAGTCGGGGCGGTGATGCGGTGATGCGGCGCATGCCGGATCGCTTTCAAAATAAAGGCATAGGTGATACAATGTCGGATGCCGCAGGGTAATATGTTTTGCAGGTATGTCGGAATTGGCAGACGAGGCAGACTCAAAATCTGTTGATGGCAACATCGTGTGGGTTCAAGTCCCACTACCTGCATTGGCTTCGGCCGATGAGATCACAGGTATATATAATCCCGCCGGTAAAGCGGGTGTCGGGAGCAGGATTTCTCCTGCTGATACCGGTCATGGTAGGGTTTTCCACGGACATCGATCTATAATTGAGAGCTTTTTAGATATATCCGCGTTCTAAAAAAAGGCGGAATACGGGTGCTTGACGGCCGGAATGTCGGGATCAACCCGGAATATGAGCTTGAGACCGGGAGGAGCCGAGGAGAATAAAGCAGGGACAAGAAAGCAGGTACAAGAAAGCAGGGATAAGAAGGCAGGTACAAGAAAGCAGGGATAAGAAGGCAGGAATAAGAAGGCAGGAACAAGAAAGCAGGGACAAGAAGGCAAAGTATGAACTTATGTTTACATAAATTGTTCTGAAAATGATTAGAATAGGTTGACCATAATATATAAATAACGAAATACAGCTGATTAACATAAAATATCCCTCTGTATGCATTGATAACGCGCAAATGCCTTAAAACAAGAAGTTTATTGAAGAAGATGATTTACATAAGGCGTGAAGATTTGCAAGGGTAGAAATTTACATAAAATTCCAAATAACAGTGCAAGATAAATTTACATAAATAACTATAGGAATAGAACGAATAAGTAGACATAAAGT
>JAILQK010000163.1 GCA_024699045.1 Lachnospiraceae bacterium
TCCATATCAGACCTCCATGTTACCCGGTAAATAAAACCTCAGGTCCCTTAATATCGATACCTGAGGTTTTAACGGAGAAGGAGGGATTTGAACCCTCGCACCGCTCATCACGGTCTACACCCTTAGCAGGGGCGCCTCTTCAGCCACTTGAGTACTTCTCCATACATCAATAAACTGAACTTCTTTGATTATTTATTTATGCGCTTAAATAGCGACGCAAAAGTTATTATATCCAAGACCTTGTCTTTTGTCAATTGCCACGGCTGAATACTATCCTGTGTATCATGGTCATCAGCCAGTTATTATTATAAATAAATTTAAGCGGGGGACTTTCGTTTAACATCCCGGAAAGCTTTTCGCTTACCTCTGTCTGTCCCATGAAAAATATAATAAAGAAAAATACCAGCCAGACTATAAGTACTCCCATCACAAAGCCCGCTACAAAGCCAAGCATTCTGTTGATCCCTCCGATGACCGGAAGATCGGCTATGGGAGAGATTATCTTAAGGAAAAATCTGAACAGGAATCTCATCAAAAAGAAGGTTACCGCAAAGGCGAGGATATCTATTATTATCTCCCCGGCTTCCAGTTTTGCTGCATCCTCCCTGAGCCTTTCCCCAAAATCCGGCAGGACCGCTGCCAGGATAAAGAGCGATGAGAGAATGGTCAGTATCGGGACCAGCATATCAAAAAGGCCTCTGCTTCCGCCTTCGTGAGCAGTGATAAAAATCATTATGACAATACAGACAAAAACTATATTTCCTGTCATTTGGTCATCCTGATCAATTGCGCTGTTTCCCTGTTTATCAGCACAAACTTCCTTGCATCCTTCGTGGGTGCGCAAAGCAGTGTCGGATCATCAAAAAATCCGTCAAACTTGATCTTCCCTTTCATATTGTACATCAGACAACGTGTATCGTTGTATATTATAAGCTTGTCGCTTTCTACTATAATATCATTATACTCGAGGTCAAACCTCTTTGTCAGCACGACCTCTCCCGACAGATTATAAACATCCACCGTATTCTGATCATCTCCCGTCATCCGGTAAACCAGAGCCACCCTGTCATCACCGTAGTATACTGCTTCCACATGCTTATCAAAGACATACTCCCTGATCTTTTCCGGTTTCTGGTCTCCTTCAAAGAACAGGAGCCTGTTGTCTCCCAGGGCAAAAGCCGTGGAATCATTCAGAAAATGTACTCTGGGGATTATAGTATCGTCAAAGTCGTAGCCGCTCATATAGTGATCATTTTCATTTGCCCCTACATCTCCGAAATTATAAAAAGCCACCGAGCTTTTCAGCTTTTCACCTTCAACTCTGACATACGCTATCGCCAGCAGATATCCGCTCTCCGAAAGACTGATATCCATGGGATAGCCGCTTTCGGACATGGAGGATCTGACAGATGCAAGCTCTGTGCCTTTATTATCATAGAGCTTGATCCAGGTGAAACCGCTATCCTCCAAAACTGCCGCTACCACACCCTGTTTGGAAACGCAGAAATTCAGTATGGGCATCTTGGTCTGTATCCGGTTTAAGTTATCGGCCGAATCTATGACTATAAGCTCCGTGCCTCTTTCATCTCCCAATGCCACATAATCCTTGCAGGTTGCCACCTTCGGCTCCTGCATTTCGTATGTCACATTCCACAGCACAGTATCGGTTTCGTCAAAGGCTTCTGCCCCGTCTCTGCTGTACTTGAGGACATGTCCGTTATATGCAAGATATTTGGAGTTTTCAGAATCCTGCCTCACGCTTTTTTTGATTATATCGTAGTCTGAATATGTGGTATTTTGATAATCGCGGTTCAGCAATATCATAACGGCAACAAGGACCGCTATGACTAAAGCGGCCCCGAGCACCTTGCTGATGCGGTGCCACAAAATTGCTATTTCGGGCGCCGCACCGGGTTTATTATTTTCATTATTTACAACTTTGAATCTGTCGTTTTGTGCCATAAAAATTACATCTGCTTTTTGATCTGCTCGTAAATTCCCTTTGCATCCAGCTGGTACTTCTCAAGCAATGCTGCCCATGATCCGGACTCTCCGAATACATCCTGCATTCCAAGTCTGTGAACCTCTGCGGGGTGCTTTTCGGCAACAACCTCTGTAACTGCGCTTCCGAGTCCTCCGATCACAAAAGCCTCTTCCACGGTGAATATCTTCTTTGTCTCTGATGCTGCCTTAACTATTATATCTTCATCAATGGGTTTGATGGTATGCATGTTTATGACTCTTGTGCTGATACCGTCAGCTTCAAGCATCTTTGCTGCTTCCATTGAATAGCATACCTCAACTCCGGTAGCTATGATCGTGATATCCTTGCCGTCCTTCAAGGTGATACCCTTGCCCAGCTCGAATTTGTAATCCGCATTGTCATTAAATACGGGAGTAGCCGCACGGCTGGTCCTCATATAGAAGGGGCCTTCCATATCAAGCGCTGCCTTTACCGCAGCCTTTGTTTCTATATCATCACTGGGACAGACTACAGTCATACCGGGGATAGTTCTCATCAGAGCCAGATCTTCCAGAGCCTGATGTGAGGCACCGTCCTCACCGACTGTGATGCCGGCATGGGTAGCTCCTATCTTGACATTCAGATGGGGATATCCGATTGAATTTCTTACCACCTCAAAATTTCTTCCTGCCGCAAACATTGCAAAAGAACTGATGAAGGGGATCTTTCCGCAGCTTGCAAGTCCGGCTGCTATACCGGTCATATCAGCTTCTGCTATACCGCAGTCTATATGCCTGTCGGGATACTTTTTCTGGAAGATCCCTGTTTTTGTTGCATTTGCAAGATCCGCATCA
>JAILQK010000176.1 GCA_024699045.1 Lachnospiraceae bacterium
GTTTGTCTTGGTTTTGTTCGCTTTACTCTGAATCAAACTTTTTATTGGTTTTTTTCAAAGCTGCATTGCTGTTTAATTTTCAAGGTGCATAATATCTAGACCCCGCTCTCAAGCGAGTGCAAACGATATCTTATCATCACAGTCTGTTGAAGTCAAGCAGTTTTCATGCTTTTTTTTTGAAACATCAGATACACTGATTCAGTGCTTTCTGAGCCTTTCGGGATGGACCGCATAACGCTGTGCCGTCTCCTCGGATATGACCCCTTTTTCAAGAAGCGACAATATACTCTCATCCATGGATACCATACTATCGTCAGGACTTGAATAGATTATACCGTCTATCTGATGAACCTTACCGTCCCTTATCATATTTCTGATGGCAGGAGTCATTGTCATTATCTCAAACGCGGGAACCACTCCACCGTTCACGGTAGGAAGCAGCTGCTGTGAAATAACCGCATGAAGGACTGAGGAAAGCTGTACCGTGATCTGTCTCTGCTGATTTGCAGGGAAAACATCGATGATACGGTTTATCGTATTGGAAGCTCCCATCGTGTGCAGCGTCGAAAGAAGGAGATGGCCGGTCTCTGCCGCGGTCATCGCAACGGAAATAGTCTCAAAATCACGCATCTCTCCCAAAAGGATAACATGAGGGCACTGACGAAGCGCTGCTCTTAATCCCGTGACATAGCTGTCGGTATCGACGCTTATCTCTCTCTGGCTCACTATGCTCTGCTCATGCCTGTGAAGATACTCTATAGGATCCTCAAGAGTGATCACATGAGACTCCTTTGTCTTATTGATATGATCGATCATACATGCAAGCGTGGATGATTTACCCGATCCTGCAGGACCGGTGACCAGAACCATTCCGTTCGGCTGCTCTCCAAGCTTTACTATATTGGAAGGGATCCCGAACTCAGTCGGGTCGGGAAGTTCGAATGAAATGACTCTCAGCACCGCCGATATCGTGCCTCTCTGCTTATAACCGCTCACCCTGAAACGGGAAAGGCCGGGAACCGACAACGAGAAATCATCATCTCCGTCATCGGTAAGGTGCGATATGTCCCTGTGCGCCAGTTCATATATCTCCCTCACATTTTGTTCTGCCTCATCAGGCGACAGCTTGATATAGCCTTCCTTAGTTATAACTCCGTTTTTATAGAATGAGACCGGACGTCCCGCTACAATGAAAATATCCGATACATTCTGTTCAACTGCCTGCCTTAATATCTCCTCTACCATTTCATCCTCCCGTTATCCAGGTTAATATATCCTTGCGGAGCAACTGATTAACTGCTTCTATGATCAAACACTCTTTCACGAAGGCCCTGTCGGTCCCTGGGGTCCCTGGGGTCCCGATGTGCTTCCCGTATCGGTAGGAGCCTCCCAGCTTGCAGTATCCGACACGATCCAGCTTATGATATCATAATCATCTCCTGCGGCATTTGGCGCTATCGTTACCTGGAGCTCCTCCATGGCGGTACCGAAGGGGAATGAGAATATCGTTTCCTCTCCCGGGACACTTTCAAGCGAAGCCAGTGTCTCCTCAGCTTCATTGCATGCTCCGTGATAATTCTGTGCTCTTTCTGCAAGCCCCTCGCTCTGCTCAAGGCTGTTCCTAGCCGTAGAATATGCTATACCGCTGAACGAAAACAGGCATATGCTTACAAATACCGTCATCAGCATCGGAAGTCCTATCGTTCTCGGTGAATTATCTCCCATCGTCCGATCCCTCCTTTAACGCATGCTCCACCTTAAGGTCATAAAGGGACGCATCCGGATTTTTTGGATCGTAACAGGCTATGTCAGCCGTGTATAGCTTTCCCTTAACGGAAGTCGATATCTCCATCCTGTATCTGCCGTCTCCGTATATCATCGAATAATGCCCGTCAGATTCTTCCGTAACGCCCTTTGCCTTAAGAAGCTCCTTTATCTCGGACTCTCCGGATGCAGACCGGATGATCTCGGCCACATCATTAGACTCGGCAACCGCGGCTTCCTTCCCTTCCGCCTGCAGTGATATCGCATACGCCTTCCCGAAAACCGAAAGCGTGACGGAAAGCGTCAGGCTGAAAAAGATGAGTGCGAATAAAAGCTCTAAAAGGAGCATATTCCCGGATGAAAGTCTGGTCCGCTCCTTCATTGTCCATCCTCCGATGCGTCCTTGCCTGCTTCTGCATCCGACTTTCCGCTGTCTGGCCGGCTCTTCAACGAAACATATGATTCTCCGGTCACACCCTCCGTATCAGTGAAGCTCAGCTTCACCAGCGTATCGGAAGGCTGTTCGATCTTCATTTCTTTCATCGGGATGATCCCGGTCCCGTCATCTGCGGTATAATCCTCCAGAGCGCCTTTCTCGACAAAAAGCTCCCGAAGGTATCCGTTGTGTACATATATATATGTAATATAATGTATCTCTTTTATCGTTTCCTCTATCGCGATCGCATCATTTCCAAGATACTCGCTCACGCTGATCCTCCCCCGGTCGTCGTGATTCCTGAATTTCTCCGAAACATACGCCGCTGCCGTATCGGTATTGAATCTGCCTTCAGCCCTTCCAACTATACTGCGGTATATCTGCGCGGAAAAGATCACCACTCCCAGCGCGGAAAGCGTAAAGACCAGGAAAAGCAGTATGGGAAATATATCTACGATAATATTCTTCCTGCGGTTCATTCCTTCTCAATCCTCGTCACCGTGATCACAGGCGGGATCTTGCTTCCTCTCACCTCATAATTCACGGCAAACAGATCCTCGTCATATGTCAGTCCGTATACCCTTTCGATGTAATCAAAGGTTTTGGGATATCTTCCGGTAGTCGCATAACAGTAGGTAACATCCCTCTGTATAGCCCGTTCCAGACTTTCCTGCTGCCTGTCGATATTTCCTTTGGATGCATTGTTCACCGCAAACAAAAATACCACCATCACTAATGCGAATCCTATGAGCGTCAATGCTGTTTTTCCGGTGTCCGAACGCCGTCTTCTCATATCGAGGAAACAATACCCAGGAGCGGGAACATGACAGACATGAGTATCGCTCCGATAACGAGCGAAAGGATCACTATCAGCACCGGCTCAATGGTCCCGAGAGCGTTGCTTATACCTGTATCTATTCTCTTCTGGCTGAGATCGGAGATCTGCTCCATTACCACATCGGAAGATCCGGTACGGTGTCCTATCGTCATCATCCTCGCATTGACTCCCGAAAGGATCCCCGACTGCTTCAGCGCCTCATCAAAAGGAGCTCCGTCGATAAGCCTTTTCTTACAGTCATCGACTTTGGATGAAAAGACATCATCCTCTATGATATCGGAAACCATATCTATCCCGAAATCCGGTGAAAAGCCGGACCTTAATGCCAACGCAAGACCGTCCGCAAATCTGCTGGTAGACACGTCGTTTCTCAGACGCCTGAAAAACTTGAATTTTGAAAGGATTTTCATCCCGATCTTTTTCCCGCCTTCGGTCCTTGTGCATAATATGATAAGGACCAGCAGCACTCCAAGCAGGATGACAAATACTATGGAATAATTTCTTATCACATCCCCGACGGTAAAGAGTACTCCCGCAAATCCGGTCATTTCCGAGCCGAGCTGTCTGAACACCTGACGGAATACAGGCATTACCTCAAGAAGGAGCACAAGGATCACCACGAGTATCATTCCTGCCATTACTACGGGATATGTGACTGCCTGCCTGATCGACAGCCGTATCTCTTCCTCCCGGTTATAATGTCTGCGAAGCGCCTCCATTACATTATCCAGCGTTCCGGTTTCCTCTCCTATACGGGTCATCTTGACCATATACGGCGGAAATCCGCCCGTCTTTTCCAATGCCTCGTACAGATAATCACCGTTATCAAGATGCTTCTTTATCTCAACGTATAGCTTCCTCTCATCCGAGGTAGCCTCGCTGTCATCCTGCATCATGTATAATCCCTCAATAGAGGATATTCCCGCTTTAAGGATCAGTGACATCTGTCCGCAGAAATATGACAGTTCCGGATTGCTCAAAGTCTTCATAGCCCATGCTCTCCTTTTAGCCTAAAGGTTATTATAGCATACCACGCAAATCTATTCATCAGGTGTTCCGGCGTATCCTTCCGCCCAGGCATGGGCATCCGGAGGATATACGGCATAAAGATCCGTATCTTCAGT
Source organism: Lachnospiraceae bacterium (assembly GCA_024699045.1). Classification (GTDB taxonomy): domain Bacteria; phylum Bacillota; class Clostridia; order Lachnospirales; family Lachnospiraceae; genus NK4A144. The sequence goes on from JAILQK010000176.1 coordinate 4,163, forward strand.
CGGGATAAACCCTTCATCTGCCGGCACATGTCCCGCCATCTCAAATCCGGTGATCTCTCCCCAGAACGAATCATCGTTATCCGGGTGTGCGCTGTCGGGAAGATACCCAAGTGCTTCCCCTTTTTTCGCAAGGGTCCTTATATCTCCCCATGCAAAGTGGAACCTCACGTTAACATACTCCTCCGGAGCTTCGTAAAAACTCTTGAGAAATACATCTCGTTCCAGGATCCATTCCGACAATCCCTGTGCACTCTCCAGACTGTGAAATCCCTTAAAGCTGAATGAGTTGTTGATATCTGAGATCTTAAGAGACTTTTCAGTATACCGCCCCTTTTCCAGGAGCAGTCCCTCCGCATACTCTTCAACTATCGGCGAAAACTCATTAAGATAATACTCCCTCACTCTCTCCCTGAATCTCGGGGAGTTATCGAGAAGGTCAAGGAATATCCCTCCCCTGTCGGGCACGATATGGGATCTTCGTGCAAGCTCCTCATGGAAGGGCAGCGTCTGCATTATCCCGTCCGTCAGATCAAAATCCCAGACCGGTCCGGCATGGAAAAGACCGTCATCTCCGAGAAAGAAATAGAAGCTGGCATAATCGACATCCACATTGCAAAAGAAATCCTGGATAAGATACATCTTCATGAACGAATCCACATCTATGAAGCTCTCATAATCTCCGTCCGTCTCTATCGCCTCATAGGCTTTATTGTAGAGAGCTTCGATATATTCCATCTTTTCTTCGGAAGGATACTCCGGATAATGGACTACTATCCCCTGATCATGACTTACGAAATAATTGTCCTCGGTCTCATAACGATAGTCCAGCTCAAGCAGATACCCGTCTCCCCCGAGTCCGATCAGTTCATCGCCTTTTATACGGTTTGTTATCATGTAGAGACCGTTGTACTCCCCGTTGATATATACATCCGCAAATCGGGAATCGCAGGTAACGGGCATCCCGGTAGCCCGGGACATATCAAGCGCCGCTTCATTCCTCAAAAGATGGTTCATGTCATATGAATTCGCCTTTAAGGCATATTTGCCCGCAGTTCTCATCCCAAGGACAGACATAGGCCTTTTCAGATTTATGTTGTAGGGTTTCACATCCATATGCAGGAAGGAAGTATTACCTCTTCTTGACATGTCGATCTCGGAAGCGCAGTCGACCGCTCCGTCAGGATCCACTATCGTAAGCATTCCGGTCGTATGCAGTTTGTCCGTACTCTCTTCCGGGTTTTCCGAATTGATCGTTTTTATATCCTCCCCGGGGACTGTGATGTGAACGGACGGAAGCTCTCCCGCAAGAAAAAAATTGATATAGCCGTTAAACACCTCCCGGTCACCTGACGAGAGGACCTTTACTGCCGCATAAAGATTTCCTTCATCGGAAATATCGGTCACGTGCGGCATTATATCATCTCCGTCGGAAAGCCTTACCTGATCGTTTAGCACCAGACATAAAGAAGACGGACAGCTTATATAAAGCGACTTTGTCCCGCATCCCGGAACAAACAGATTATATACTCCGTCCACCGGAGCCGGACTGAGCCTGATCCCCTTTGCCTCTCCCCGGTAAAACGTTATATTGTCCATGACGGTATTATTATTCCCGTCCGATGTTCGAAAATCCCCTTTTACGAAAAAAAACAGGGATATCGCTATCAGAACGATGACCGAAATGAAAAGGATATATTTCCGGCTCCTATTCATTCTTCCTCCAACCCCTTTTCAAAAAGATCCGGAAGACGACGGCAAAAATAAAGATGAGGGAAAATGCATAGATCACACTGTAAGCTATGCCCATATCAAAATAAATATGCGCTTCGTGCCGGTTCCCGTCGCCGACAAGATCGACTATAACTCTTCCGTCATCCGATTTCCGTACGTTCAACGAATCTCCCATCTCATCTTTGGCCCTGTACCATTCATAATAAAGCAGAGGCATGTTAGCATACAAGCCTTCTCCGTTTGCAATATAGGTATAATCTATATGTGTCCCGTTCTTATGATATTCCAAAGATTCCACCGCGGATTCGTCGGATACAAATCCGACATCACTGAGCCATGACTCCTCCGATGCTCCCGAGGGAATATAATCCTTTATCGGAAGCGAGTTATGATCCCCGTAAACCTCATCCGGCATAAAAGGATCCTTTGCAAAATAATCGGAATATCCCTTAAATATCCCGAAGGTCAGTACCAAAGAAATTATGATAAGAGACACCGCAACTCCCGGTTCCCTGATCATATCTTTCCTTATTCCTTTCATCTCCCTGATGTTCCCGGCCAGTATGGCCATGCTGCAGATGAGAAAAACAGAAGATACGGCATACATCCTTTGAGGAACCTGCATCATGGAAGTAAAACGCTCAACCGCCGCGAAACTGTCCATCAGATATCTCCATGGAAATACCGTAAGTGTCGTCAGGAACATGAATCCTCCCGTTATGGTAAGTACCGCCGAAAGCTTGAATTCCACGTTCCCGCGCTCCTTCACTCTTACAAAAAGAAAGATACAGACTGCCAGCGCAATGATCTCAAATAAACTCCACGGACTCGTGAACATCTGATATATCCCAAACTGACTGTCGGTAAATTCCGACCATTCAAGCGCGGATGGATCCCAGTCCGTAAGATAGCATTTCATGAATATCAGCAGAAAGCCCAGATTCATGATGAGAGCCAGCAGTGCCGCCTTGCCCAGCAGAAGATATTTTTTATCCTTTATGAGTTCCTTTGAAAATACTACCCCGATGACCACAAGTGACAACACGAGTATTACCAGTGTAAGTATATGAGACTCTATGACTCCCGTCATCCCAAGCGATAATACCCACCATCTGCGGTCCCCCTTAAGAATAAGATACAGTCCCGCAACTACTAACGGCAGGAATATCGACGCGACAGCGTTTCCTGCGCCGCTTCCTCTGGACAGCATATTATAGAGCCTGTAAGGCTCAAATGTGATCAAAAAGGTTCCGGCAATGACAAGCACCCTGTCCGTGCTGATAAGCCTTAAGGAAAGGTATGCCACTATCACGGTAGCGGCGTTCACACACAACATACAGAGTCTGTAAGCCGTAAGCATGGACACCGAAAGAAGGCGAAGGATCCCGAAAGGATACAGGAACATGTCCGGATAAAGAAACGAGATCTCTCCGAATTCATTGACGAAATTCGGAGCGATCACCACCGGAAACTGATGATCCGCAAGTCCTCTCATTATCCCTTCTATCCGCTGCATATGAGCCCTGATATCCGCGGTAATCCCAAGGGTTTTCTGATAATACGGGATATTGACTATGAGAATGAACAAGAAGAGCAGCAGGACAGTCCCATCCCACTTCTTATGAAATCTGAGAATACAAAAAGCCGCTATGATAAGAAGAACCGCATAAAGAAGATCATCAGTAAAGATCGGAAGTCTTCCGGATCTGAGCCTTATGGCATTAACCGTGATATCCGCCCCTTCCTCTATCGGTACCGTGATCTTAAACCGGTCTGTAGGATGTGCCAGTGAAAAAGGGACTGTTGCGGAATCCGAACCTGCGGGAAGCGGAACATCAAAAGACAGATCATTGTCCGCCTGTACATAGCCCGTAACATCCGTTCCCGTGCTGTAATCAACGATAAGATCAAAGCTCCCTCTGCGGAGATTAAAGCAGTTCACCACATATGAATCCGGATTCTCCTCCAGATATTCAAGATCAAACTTGTAATCCTTGTCGAGAGCGATAAATCTGTATAATAATAAGACCGCCGTGATAAGGCATAGTCCCGCAACAATCTTCCATATGGCTTCCCTGTATTTCTCAGGTATTATCATTGATCCTTCCGGGTAATATAAAAAACACCCTTTTTATAATCCTTAAGTTCCATTCGATACAGACCTTCACCGTTTCCGGTAAAGCCAAGATCCGGATAGAGACTTTTGACCATCCCGTTCTTTTTTGTGGGCAGATATTCTCCCGTTATCACGGAACAGCCCCATTCCTTTGCCGCCTCATAAACCGCATCATAAGCCAGAAGTTCGACCCCCCTTTTGAGCACGCGGCAACTCATCAGCCAGGTATCGATAAAGCATTCCTCACCGGTACGTTTCAGTATTATGCAGGAAATGATCCCGTATTCCGAAAACCTGTCTTTCAATGATATATATATCAGTCTTGTGTCGGGATCCTGTCTCATCGAAGACAATTCTTCCTCGGAATACCGCTGAGTACGAAGGTTAAACTGGTTGGATTTGTTTATGAGCTGAGCAAATCTCTTCATACGGCTGCCCTGCGGATCTCCCGTCTCAGCCTCCATCTCGAGCGCCCGGAGATATTCGTCATAATCCGCAAAGGTTTCCAGAAGCTCCTCCCGCCTGGCATTTGCGGCATAAGTTCCCGTCCGGTTAAGATCCTCCCGGGTTATCTCTATCCAGGAAAATGCGTTGCTCTCCTCCAGGGCCCTTGCATAATATGACGGGTCCTCCGGCAGATCCACAACAAGGACTTCCGGAAGATAACTTCTTACTATATCGCGTTCGGCCGGGTTGTCATCCACAAATACAAGCGCATCCGTCCCTATATTAAGCGTCGATGCTATCCTTTTTATATTACTTACCTTATCATCCCAGTTTGCGACAAAGCAGGAAATATCCGAAAGCTTTAATATCATGTCGGGATTTTTCTCAAAGGGCTCCTTTGCATTCGGTTCATCGTTCTTGCTGCAGACCGCAAGGATCACTCCTCTCTTTTTCAGCTCGAGCACATAGTTCTGAAAATACCGGTACGCCTCCCCGACCGGATCATGAGGATCGAGATTTATGCCGTCATAACCGTCATCTCCCACGACCCCGTCCCACAGCGTGTTGTCCAGATCCAGAACCAGGCACTTAAAGACCCGTCCGGAAGCAGCCGCGATAAGTCTTGCAAACGACGCGCACACCACAGGAAGCGCATCTGCCGAAAATCCTGTCTTTGACAGGAAATAAGAAGCCTGATCAAACCAAAGCGACTTCCCGACATACGAAGCGATATACTCCATATCAACGACGGTAAGCCCTTCGGGATGCCCGATGGCGAGAAGCTGATCTATCCTGCGCAGGAATCCGGCATGACTATAGCTTACGCTTCCCTCAAGATTTCCCAAAGGCCGTTCTACCGGGATCACGATATTCGTCTGAAATATCTGACATCCCGGCAAACTTTCATGGATCCGGTCCCAGAGTTCCGCAAACTGCTTCATTGTGCTGTTTGCAAGCTCCTCAACCGAGTCCTCCGATTCCATGCAGACAGGATATGACCGGATATCCCTGTGATCCATGAGGAGCAGGACCATCTCCGGATCGAAATCATAAAAAGACGATCCGGAATTTAAGACATCCATCCTTATCCCGTCATATTCCCCCTCGTAGATCGTTGCCTCTATTCCGAGACCTGCCAGAAAAACCTCCAGCATCATGACAAAATGCTGGATACTGTATGATCCGAGGACTGCGATCCTCAGTCCCCCGGTTTCCTTATCTTTTTCCTTTCTTTTCTTTCGAAAACGTGAAGCAAGCTTCAGTAATGAAGTAAGCTCCTGTTTCACAAGAAAAGAGGGATCAGCCTTCCCTTCCGTAACTTTTTCGTATAATTCATCTATATTTGACATTATCAAAACCTTTTTATCGAAGATATACGAATGATACGACTCCCGCCTATGCTTTCTCCGGAAGTCTTTTCAGCGCATCTGCTTCCTTTTCCCTCCATGGATCCACAAAAAACCATCGGCCCTCGGGATTAAGCTTCTCTATAGCTTCTTTTTCATGGACCGATCCTGGATGAAAGAGTATCTCCAGATCATGGCCCTCTCTCCCGGCAAGAGATATCGCCTCATCATAAACGGGTATCAGATTATCGTAGCTCATATGTCCGGAAAGCATCACTCCCATAAAATCACATGGTCTGGATCTGTTGAAAAGCTCCGGATATTTTCGCATGTTTCTTTTTGCGTAAGTATTGAGTATGGCAACCTTCACAAAATTGATGAGCTTAAAATCCTTGATCTCTTTTCTGTGCCGCATATACAGTCCGACATTTTCCCTGGGAACCCTGATCAGAGTGACATTGAGTCCGTCCTCCTTTATCAGATCGGCGATGGCATCGAATATGACCGGCACCATATGATAATGTCCGTGACTGTCAAGGCGTATGCAGCCGTCCTTGAAATAAGGCGCCAGTCTTTTGATCTGAGCCCTGAATTCGGTCTTGAGCTCTCTTCTGTATATATTTCTCATCCATGGAATATAAGAGCTTATGACATATTTTCCAAAAGAAACCTTGTGAATGCTGTTTTGATCCACAAGATGCGGGATCTTGGCGGCCGGAGCGTTCGACACCCCGTCACGAAGATTCAGATGCACCGTATATGCGATGCTGTCCTCGTAAGGACGTATCATTTCCATGGCTTCCTCGAGTATATCGCTGTTGGGCATTATACTCACGCCGTTTAATCTTCCGTTTCTATGACAATCAAGGATCCTCTCACATTGTTTGAGCGACATCCCGTAATCGTCCGCATGATACTCAATCATTGCGTTTCCTCAGTTCTGTGATATACTCCTCTATCCTGCCAAGAGCCTCTTTAAGATTCTCGATACTGTAGGCATACGATATGCGGACAAAGCCTTCACCGCAATCCCCGAATGCAGTCCCCGGGACTACCGCAACTCCTTTTGCCTTAAGAAGCGACGTGCAGAAATCATCGGAAGTCATGCCGAATTCCTTTATGGAAGGGAATACATAAAAAGCCCCGTAAGGTTCAAAGCAGGTAAGTCCCATCCTCTTAAACTCATGAAGGAGAAATCTTCTTCTCTCATCATATGCCGCGCGCATCTCTTCCACATCCCTGTCGCCGTGGCGCAATGCTTCAACTGCCGCATATTGACTTGTAGTAGGCGCACACATGATGCAATACTGATGTATCTTTGTCATCTGCCCTATGATCACTTCGGGTCCGCAGGCATATCCAAGCCTCCATCCCGTCATTGCAAAAGCCTTTGAGAATCCGTTTATAAGGATCGTCCTTTCCTTCATCCCGGGCAGCGATGCTATCGAAACGTGTTCCTCTTTATATGTCAGGGCAGCATATATCTCATCGGACATGACAAAGATATCATGCTCCACGCATAGCTTTGCGATACCCTCAAGATCCTTTCTCTCCATGATCGCCCCGGTAGGATTATTCGGGAAGGGCAGGATCAATACTTTTGTTTTGGGCGTTATCGCCGCCTCCAGCTCTGCCGCCGTAAGTCTGAATTCATTTTCCTCTTTCAGGCTTATGATCACAGGAACTCCACCGGCCATAATGGTACAGGGCACATAAGACACATATGAAGGTTCCGGGATTATGACCTCATCCCCCTCCTCAAGCATGGCCCGAAGCCCTATGTCGATGGCTTCAGATCCCCCGACCGTGATAAGGATCTCGGAAGAGGGTTTATATTGTACATTATAATGGCTTGCGGTGTATCTTGATATTTCGTTTCTCAACTCCATAAGACCGGAGTTTGATGTATAAAAGGTACGTCCTCTTTCCAGAGAATAGATCCCTTCATCCCTTACATGCCACGGAGTATCAAAATCCGGTTCTCCCACGCCAAGCGATATGGCATCCGGCATATCGTTTACGATATCGAAAAACTTCCTTATGCCCGAGGATTTCATTCCCGCGACTTTTTTGGCAATGGGTTCCCTCATGGTGTCACCAGGATCCTTTCGTCCGTATGCTTCTTGGCAAGTACCGTTCCGTTGATCTTATACTTACGCATGATAAAGTGCGTAGCGCATGACAGCACCGATTCCAGGGCAGACAGTTTATTTGTGACGAACTGGGAAACCTCTTTGAGGGATCTCCCCTCCATTATCACCATCAGATCAAAGCCACCCGAGATCAGATATACGCTGTCTACCTCCGGATATTTATATATCCGTTCGGCTATGGAATCAAAGCCCTGTCCCCTCTGGGGTGTAACTCTTACTTCTATAAGAGCGGTTACCCGCTCATCGTCTGTCTTGTCCCAGTCGATAAGCGTCTGATATCCGCAGATTATGCCTTCCTTCTCCATATCGGCTATGGCATTCGCCACGTCAGTAACATCGAGCCCGAGTCTTATACCCAGCTCCTTCAGATCGACCCTTCCGTCGTGCTCGATCGCTTTCAATATGGTCTTTCTCATTTCCCGTATATCATTTTCGCTCATAGATGCCTCCTTATTCAGCTTCCCAGATAACTCTCCCTGTCCCTGTTTATGATCCTGCAGACCTTTTCCTTAGTCAGATAGCCTATCACGGAAATTCCTTTTTTAAGGTGATAAGATGAAACCGGATGCGCGACATATATCGTGCCATCGAAAGGAGCATCGTACGGATCGATATCCTGTCGCTCACATACATCGATGAACTCCTGAGGCAACGGGATCTTTCTTATATCTATCATCATCCCGAATCCTGTTTCCAGTGACAGGCGCCATAGACTTTTATATATTCCGTCCTCCAGTGTTATGCTTCCGACTGTGGTTTCCGGCCTGCTGCCCATGATCAGCAGATCGTTCTCCGTTACCGGCTCCCGATATCTGCCTTTATATTGCTCGGGCGGGATCTCTCGGCGCATTATCAGTCCGGAGGATTCTCCACCGTTGTCTGCTCTGTAGCCGGACTCTGTGCCGCTGCCGCCAGCGCAGCCAGAACATCAGGTGAGACCGCTGTCGGCACTGCCTGTCCGGATACAACGGATTTACAGTATTCTATATTCTGGGTGGCGATCGCCGCATTCAGGATCTCCTTGACGCTGGGATCCTCGGTGGCGGTACCTACTGTAAGAGTTGCCGGAACTGCCTGATAGGTGCTGGAATTTACCTTTACTCTCTCTTTTTCCTCGCCGTCGATCTTGACGATCTTATACAATTCAGATCTGTACCCGATATGAGCCGACTGTTTTCTGGTCGAGCCTGCCGCAAGGCTGCTGTCCGCAACCACCTTCTCGCCTTCAGGCTGTATCTCTTCCAGGTCGACGCTCTCAAACTCCAAAGTCCGGTTTGAGGGTCTTGTCTCTACCCCGTAGATCGTAAATGTGATCGTCTTGTCCGGGGTGGTATATCCGTCTATGTAGATAGGAGTATCCATACTGTTTGTAAACTTGAAGTCTTTTATTCCCTCAGCGATAGCCGCATCTCCCGAATGATCGACATAGTTTACGACCATGGAGTGATTATATCTTTCATCCACCTGAAGCTCGGCTCTGAGCACTGCCTGATAAAGCGTAGTCGAAACCTGACATATCCCTCCTCCGAAGGACTCTACGACCTGTCCGTTCATGTAGCTTCCGGCTAGCGCATATCCGTTCTCCTCCGTCATGGGACTTATAGTCTCGGAAACCGATATCTGCTCTCCGGGATAAAGAAGGGTTCCGTTTACAAGCCGGCAGCCATTTGTGACATTGGTGACCCGGTCTTTCCCTGAACTGTAAAACTTTGTGGTAAAAGTTCCGAGAACATCCGTAAGCTTACTCAGTGTTTCGGTACTGCCTCTTGGTGTTGTAACTTCGATATCAAGATCTATGCTCGCTTCCTGACCGGTAAACTGTCCTGAAATATAATCGGCGATCTTCCTGACCGATGATTCGACATTGATCGCCTGTCCGTCATGTCCGGGAGTTATGTTGAAGCTTCCGTCACTTCTTTTCATAAGAGCATCCTGTGCCTTAACATCATACTTGACACATTCGGATTCAATGATGCTCCTGACCTTCTGCTCATCCACCCCGAGTGCGATCGGATAAGCCTTTTTGGTCCGTTTCAGATCCGAAAGATCCTTAAAACGTTTGATCACATTTCCGCTCTGCCCCAAAGACAGCGCTTCACGTATGATATCCGTATTTTTCCAATAAAGTCCCATCGATGATGCCGGTACCGTGACCTTGTTCCCCGAAACACAGTTGAGTGTAATGTTTGTGTTACCGGCGTCAGTCACATAATTGTTGACCGCAGTCATCGCCTCCGTCTCGCTTAATCCTGAAAGATCGATATTGCCTGCATATACCCCTTCACAAACAGTTCCGTTACCGCTCCCTTTTATCGTCGCGGGCACGGTACAGCCGACATTGGAAACGTCAGAAGTTTCCCCCTCTCCGATCTCCTCAGCGTTTTCGGTGCTCTGCTCTTTTGCGCCGGACTTGTTGCTCACTCCGCCTGCTCCCGCATGTATGCCGGAATCAAGCACCGACATTCCGAATGCGGGCACTGCGCCTGTCAAGAGCAGGATCCCAGATAATATTATTGAAATCGCTTTTTTATTGATCATCCTTTACATCCCTATAAATCTTGCGGTTTATTCCGCTCTGCTTTATACTTTTTTTAAGGTCTCCCTGCAGCATTAAAAACCAAGAAGGCTTACTATAAGGGGCACCAGTACCATAGTTGCCACAACAGCTATTATGATCAGCCCCGCAAGCCGCTTATTGCGCTTGCCCTGAAACATTTGAAAAAACATATATATTACCTCAGATTGAACTCAAACGGAGTACCATGAATTTTACAGTTCCTATCATAATAATCGTATTTTGTGTCGTTTTCAAGTCAATCGTGAACCGAAAACCAAAGTCCGATCCCGATGCTGAATTTCTTGAGCGGGAGCGCCGGGCCAATCTGACTCCCCGCAAGGACATATCGGGTCTTCCTTATATTAAGGTTCCCGTTAACGACCTCCCTCTCGATATTCCCACCGATAAGGAAGAGACCAGGGAGCGTCAGGACATCATCCGCTCCATGGAGGATCGCAAGATCCTTAATCTCACCGGTATGACCAACACCGAGCTCAAGCTTGAGTACGGAGCGCCGAACATCAACAGTCTTACAGTTGCCGACGGAAACTATACCCGTCTGGTCCAGACCATTGCATATCTGGCTGCCGATTATATGGAAAGCGGTAATGTAAACGAAGCAAAGCAGCTGTTGGAATACGGGATCTCCATAGGGACCGATTCCAAGAAAAACTATCTGATGCTCGCCTCCATATACAAAGACGAGGGGAACTCCGATAAGATCCACGATCTGATAGGATCGGCACAGAATATCGATTCCCTTCTCAAAGAGAGTATCATATCCTCCCTCGAAGCCATGCTCTGAGCTTCTCAATACCTGCTTATGGCGTCATCCTCATCCGTAGGTGAATTGTCGATATCCCTTATCACAACATAATATGAATACTCTTCATTTACCCTGACTCTGACTCTGTCACCCTTTTTATGCCCTATTATAGCCTTTCCGATGGGCGAATCATTGCCTATGCGGTTCTCGATAGAGTTGCTCCGGATAGGCGATACCACCTTAAAGGTCTGCTCCTCGTCATCCTCTTCAAAATACAACGTTACGATATTATTGATCCCGACCTCGTCATCCTTCGAACTGTCGGATATGATGACTGCCGTACGCAGCATTTTGTCGAGATACCTGATCCTGCTCTCGTTTTCATTTTTGGCCTTTTTTGCGGCATAGTACTCGAAATTCTCAGAGAGATCACCCTGAGCACGGGCCTCCTTCAGGTCCTCGATCAGCTTCGGTCTTATAACGGATTTTCTCTCCTCGATTTCCGCTTCTATCTTTTTAATATCACCGTTGGTAAGCTGCATCCCGGGATCCGCCTTATCTCCTGTTAAGTACTTCCACCGTTGAAAGCGCTATGGACATTTCCTCATCGGTCGGGATCGTATAGACCTTCACGGATGAATCTGCCGTCGAGATCAGACGGGCGCCTTTTCCGCTTTCATTTGCTGACTCATCCAGCTTTACGCCAAGTCCCTTGAGCCTGTCGCATACATGTTGTCTTACGGACGATGAATTCTCACCGATGCCGGCCGTAAAGGTTATCGCATCCGCTCCGCCCAGAACTGCCATATAGGCACCGATATACTTGACGATCACATAGATGTATGTGTCAAAAGCCCTTATGGCTGCCTTATCTCCTGCCTTATACGCATCACGTATATCCCTCATGTCCGATGATTTATAATCCGAAAGACCGTATACCCCGGATTCAAAATTAAGGATATGCATCACCTCATCGAGGCTCTTTCCCGTCTTTTCGACGAGCGCATGGACTATCTCGGGATCGAGAGATCCGCATCTGGTTCCCATTATGATCCCGTCCAGCGGAGTATATCCCATGGAAGTATCGACGGATCGGCCACCGTCCACTGCAGTGATGGACGCACCGTTACCGAGATGACATACTATGGTTTTGACATCCTTGATATCCCTTCCCATGATCGCCGCCGTTTCTTTTGCGACATATTCATGGCTCATCCCGTGAAATCCGAATTTTCTTATCCCATACTTCTCATAGTATTCATAAGGTATACCGTAAAGATATGCCTCCTCCGGAAGAGTCTGATGGAATGCCGTATCAAAAACCCCGACCATCGCCGTATCGGGCATGACCTTGCGACATGACTTTATCCCCTGTATGTTGGCAGGATTATGAAGAGGCGCCAGATCGCTGCACTCCTCGATCACGGACATTACCTCGGGAGTGATATTGACTGCCTCCGTAAACTTGTCTCCCCCGTGAACGATCCTGTGACCGACTGCCCCTATCTCTGATATATCGCTCACAACTCCCGCTTCAGGATCGGTTATAGCCTTTATGAGGGTGTCAACCGCTGTATTATGATCCGGGAATTCCACATCCTTTTCGAATCCCTTGTCAGATCCCGTAACATCATATTTGAAGTGACCTCCGCCTATCCCTATCCGTTCGCACAGCCCCTTGCATATGACAGTCTTATCATCTGTCTCTATAAGCCTGTATTTAAGTGATGACGATCCGCAATTGATGACCAATACCTTCATTGAACCCTTCCTCCTGTATAAAAATAATTATTGTATACGTTAATTCTCCCGGCCCATATACTGTTCCGCCAAAACTACAGTATCCTCTCCGTTACCGTTTTTTTCAAGTGTTGCTTTAACATCGATAATGCGCTGATTCGAAGATCCCCGGAATTTAAGCATTATGTTTTTCTCTGCAATATGAAATTCTCCGTCCACCAGGATATCCGTACATTGTAATATAGGCATTGTATCCCCGGTATGGCATCGTTTATTCCCGGGATCGGTCAGTTCCTCGATAGTATATCCGGAATAGATCCATATGTCCGCATGATCTATCTCTTTTTTTACCCTTTCGACAAGCTTCCTTACATATACCTGATTCCGGGGTTCCATCGGCTCACCGCCCAGGATCGTAAGTCCCCTTATATATTCAGGGCGCAGTGAATCCAGGATAAAATCCTCGGTCGACTGTGTGTACTCGTCTCCAAAGTTAAAATCCCATGTCTCCGGATTAAAGCATTCCTTACAATGATGCGTACACCCGGAAACAAAAAGGGAAGTCCTGCAGCCTTCCCCGTTTGCTATATCACATTCAAAGATCTGTCCGAATTTCATCTCTCCATCATACCGGTCGCTGTCCTGCCGCCTCTCCTTCGATCACCGCGGTAGACATATGCAACACCCTCTCCTGTATCTCCTGTGTACGACCCTGATTCCAGAAATTGGTGCCGATGTAACCGCAGGTCCTGCGGGCAACGTTCATACGGTTCTGATCTTCATTTCCGCATGAAGGGCATCTCCATATCAGCTTGCCGTGAGGATCGTTTACTATCTGGATCTCTCCGTCATATCCGCAGACCTGACAGTAGTCGCTCTTCGTGTTGAGCTCCGCATACATGATATGATCATATATATACTGCATCACTGAAAGAACAGCGTCGATATTGTCGGTCATCTTGGGAACCTCTACATAAGAGATCGCTCCGCCGGGAGACAACGCCTGAAAATCCGACTCAAATGCAAGCTTCTTGAACGCATCGATCTTCTCTCTCACGCTCACATGATAGGAGTTCGTGATATAATTATGATCCGTAACATCCTTGATCTTGCCGAAACGTTTTTGCAGGCACTTGGCAAATTTATACGTGGTGCTTTCAAGAGGAGTCCCATAGACAGAATAATCGATATTCTCGGCAGCCTTCCACTCAGCGCACTTATCGTTAAGCCTCTGCATTACCTCGAGAGCAAAAGGTCTTGCCTCGGGATCGGTATGACTCTTGCCCGTCATATATTTGCACATCTCATACAGGCCCGCATATCCGAGAGAGATCGTCGAATATCCGTTGTAGAGAAGCTTGTCTATCTTTTCTCCTTTACTGAGCCTGGCGATGGCGCCGTGCTGCCAGAGGATCGGAGCCACATCCGAAGTGGTACCGAGCAGTCTCTCGTGTCTGCATCTGAGAGCCCTGTGGCAAAGCTCAAGCCTGTCATCAAGTATCCTCCAGAATCTGGTCGTGTCACGATTGCTCGAACAAGCGACATCAACAAGATTTATCGTTACAACCCCCTGGTTAAACCTGCCGTAATACTTATGCGGCTCTCCTTCCGGTGTAAAACGGTCCACCGTGAGGAAAGATCTGCATCCCATGCAGGGATAAATATCACCCTGCTTGTACTCGCGCATCTTCTTGGCAGAGATGTAATCCGGCACCATGCGTTTAGCCGTGCATTCAGCCGCAAGTCTGGTCAGATGCCAGTATTTCGTCCCCTCCCTTACGTTATCCTCATCAAGCACATAGATCAGTTTCGGGAAAGCGGGAGTGATGAATACTCCCTTCTCATTCTTTACACCCTCTATCCTCTGCTTGAGCATCTCCTCTATGACAAGCGCCAGATCTTCTCTGAGCCTGCCTTCCGGAGCTTCATCAAGGCACATGAACACTGTTATGAAAGGAGCCTGACCGTTGGTCGTCATAAGCGTGGTGACCTGATACTGCATGGTCTGTACTCCGTGTTTGATCTCTATACGAGTCCGCCTTTCCGCTATCGCGTTAATGCGCTCTTCGTCCACGAGTATATTATTCTCGAGCATCTCCTCGCGCACTTCTTTACGGAACTTCTGCCTCGATACATCAACAAAAGGAGCAAGATGCGAAAGGGTTATCGACTGTCCGCCATACTGCGAAGATGCGATCTGAGCGATACACTGGGTTGCGATATTACATGCGGTAGAGAAGCTCTTGGGTTTTTCTATCATGGTATCGGACACGACTGTGCCGTTCTGAAGCATATCTTCAAGATTCACCAGGCAGCAGTTATACATATGCTGTACATAGTAATCACTGTCATGGAAATGAATGATCCCCGCCCTGTGTGCCTCTACTACTTCTTTAGGTAAAAGTACACGGTTGGTAAGATCTCTTGAAACCTCTCCGGCCATATAATCTCTCTGCACTGAGACGACCATCGGGTTTTTGTTGGAATTCTCCTCTTTTACTTCCTCGTTATCATATTCAACAAGGGTAAGGATCTTATCGTCAGTAGTATTACTCTTTCTTGCGAGTTCACGACTGTATCTGTATATGGTATAAACTGTAGCGACCTTGAATGCGCCTTCCTGCTGTATCGCTTCTATTACATAATCCTGAATTTCTTCGACCCCGGCTTCATGATCGAGATCCTTTAGCTTAAGACGTACCTTCTCTTCTATGACTGTTATCTGAGAATCCAGCAGACGGTCCTTTTCTCTTACTTCATTATTAGCCTTTCTGACCGCCTCAACAATCTTGTCAGCATCATAATTTACCTCTTTGCCGTTTCTCTTGATAATGTTCATTACGTGAACCCCCCCCGGAACCTTTTTCTTAAATCTCCCTTATCCATCCCATATGTGTGGTGCCGGTTTACATAGTATAGGCCTGTTAGTGCGTATTAAAGACCATACGGGTTTCGCATGGCCTTATAAGCGCGATGAAACCGCCATATTTAGTAATTCCGATCTTGTGTACCACAACATGTAGATATATATTAACTCCGATTGAGCTTCTTGTAAAGTATTTAAACTGTATACATTGATCGATTGTATATTAACACTTATGTTTTCAAGCATCCGAAGACTTTTTTATTTTTTCGCGGACCTCCCTGACCGTACAGCCTTCCCTCACGGCCGCCGCCGCCAGATCCTCATATTCATACTTGTCTCTCTCCACTCCATATCCTTCCGAGTGTTTACGCCGTATCTCACCGAACGGAGTTCCATCCGTTACCAGATCCCGCTTCAGGATGTAACGGGTATAGCTGGTCTGCCTTACCCCTAAAGTCGTGGTGTATCTGAAAAGCGCATCGACCATCTTCTCCCTGTCTTCCGGCCTGCACAGGACCTCGAGCACGATCCCGGGTCTGGATTTTTTCATCCCCACAGGTATCGTATAGACCTCTTTGGCCCCAAGTTCATATAGCCTTTCCATTGCGAAGCCGATCTCTTCTCCTGTCATATCATCGATATTGCATGCAAGTCCCTCGACGACATCCCTGTTGCCGCCGTTTTCTGATATGGTATTTCCGATCATTGCTCTGAGACAGTTTGCAACCGGAAAGTCTTTGGTCCCCATGCCGTATCCCGTCTTTTCGACTACCGTCACAGGAAGTGCGCCAAACTCATCCGTGTAGTATTTTATAAGCGCCGCTCCGGTAGGGGTGCACAGCTCCCCTTTGATATCGGTGCTGTATATTGGTATTCCCCGGAGGATATAGGCCGTTGCCGGTGCCGGAACAGGGACGATCCCGTGTGCGCATCTGACCTGCCCGCTTCCCGTATGGACCGCCGATGAGATCACTTTATCCGGAGCTATACGGTCCATAAGCAGGCATACTGCTGTTATGTCCATTATCGCATCCTTCATTCCGACTTCATGAAAATGGATCTCCGATACCTCTTTACCGTGAGCGTGACTCTCGGCTTCAGCGATCAATTTATAGACCGACTTCACATCCTCTTTTACTTTATCCGATATCCTGAGTCCGTCTATTATATTTTCTATATCTTCCATATGCATATGCGGGTGACTGTGATGATGAGCATAATGTCCCCCATCATCGTGACTGTGATGATGAGCATGATGTCCCCCATCATCGTGACTGTGGTGATGATTGCCCTCACCGTCATGGTTGTGGTGATGATGACCCTCATCACAACTGTGGTGATGATCTTCAGATATCTCTGATTCGCCATGCACCGAAACAACCATGTGTGAGCCGGTTATCCCGCATTTTTCGGTTCTTTCTCTTGATACACTGACCCCTTCAAATCCAAGTCCCCGCAGTTCATCAAGGATCGCCTCCTGTTCGTTTTCGGGCAGGAGCTCCAGCAAAGCTGCCGTCATCATATCCCCGGCAGCTCCCATGCCGCAGTCAAAATACAATACCCTCATCCGTTCTCCTTCCATAATAAAGCTGATCGCTCACACGCCATCACAAGCTCTGCATATACCGTCATCACCCTTCAAATCTGTGATTTATCAGGCTCGCCTGATATGCGGCTCCGAATCCGTTATCGATATTTACCACCGAGACTCCGCTTGCGCATGAATTAAGCATGGAAAGCAAAGCTGCAAGTCCATCAAAACTCGCCCCGTACCCAACGCTTGTAGGAACCGCTATGACAGGGACCGAGACCAGCCCCCCCACCACACTTGCGAGTGCACCTTCCATCCCCGCTATGACGATAATGACATCGGCCGACAGGAGATCGTCCAATCTGGCGAACAAACGATGGATCCCTGCGACTCCTGCATCATAGAGCCTTATTACTTCATTTCCCAAAAATTCCGCTGTTACGGAAGCCTCCTCCGCAACCGGCATATCACTGGTCCCGCCGGTGACCACAGCTATCTTCCCGATCCCGTCAGGCTTTCTCATTTTACCTATGACTGCTATCCCTGACATCTCATAATAGGCAAAGGGCTCCCCTGCCTTTTCATAATACGTTTTTACCTTATCCGCCTTAACGGCATCAAGTCTTGTTATGAGTATATCCCTCTGCCCGTTGCTTATCAGCGTGTCGCATATCCCGAAGATCTGCTCCGGAGTCTTCCCCGCTCCGTAGATGACTTCCGTGTTACCCTTCCGTCTCTTACGGTCAAGGTCTACCTTTGCATATCCAAGGTCCTCGAAGCCGGGATCGCCAAAGCTCGCCTGTCTAAGCATCGCCGCTGCTTCCTCCGCCTCCAGTTTCCCGGACTTCACTCTTTCCAAAATGTCTTCTATATTATTCATCAGCCTGATCTCTTGCTTGATTATAAGCCTCTCACCGCATTCATATAAAAGGATTATAGAAGCGGTTCCCATCGTAAAACGTAATGATCATAGTGACCACAAAAAAGAGGATACTGAAAGCGATCGTCAGATGATCGGCCGCCCGAAGCGGCTTCCTGGAGTACCAGGTCCTCTGCTTTTTCTTGCCAAATCCCCTAAGCTCCATTGCATTGCTGACAACATCGATCCTTTCCATAGTGGAGAAAAGGAGCGGGAAAATGATTATAGCCGTATTCTTGATCCGGTCTGTCAGCCTGCCCTTTGAACTCATCTCTATCCCGCGCGCCTCCTGGGCATTTTTGATCTTGTGGAACTCATCCTGAATATCGGGAATATATCTGAGCGCGATCTCCAGCGAATATGAGATCGTATACGGTACCCCGATGCCGTTCAGGGAGGCTGCAAGCTCGCTCGGATCCGTTGTGACCAGAAAGATAAAAACCGAAGGGATCACGGTAAAATATTTGATGAACACGTTGAACTCATAGAACAGCTGCTCCAGGGTGAGCGTATAATTACCGAACAGGTGAAGTATATCTGTCCGGCTGTTATAAATCTGGCAGCCCTGATAAGGTGCAAAAAAGAAAATACATACCAGATTAATGACCATAAAAAACATGATCGCCAGAAAAACCCCGCTGACCTGCTCCCATCTGGTGCCCGACACCATATAGATAATGCCTCCCAGCACTATCATCACGATAAGCATCCTCGTATCAAAGGTCAATGCGCTCGTCATGCACCACAAAATGAAAAAGACCAGTTTGGTAAAGCCACTGAGTCTGTGGATCACGGTATCTTTTTTTTCATAAGAGATCATCCTGCTCATACAACGGACTCCTGCCTTTTTCTTCTCTCCCAGTTAATAAAAGACGCCGCAAATTCATCGGCCTCATCAATATCACATCTTTTAGCCAGATCATAAAGAGATGTTCTTTTCAAATAGGCCCGGTCGCATATCTCCTCGTTCGTAAGTACCTCTTCCGGTCTTGCGTTCATCAAAAGCTTACCATCTGTAAGGACAAGGGTCCTGTCGGTATATTCGAGCATCAGATGCATGTCATGCGTTATCATCATTATCGAAACATGCAGCTCATCCCTTAGTTTTCTGATAAATTCCATCATCTCTGTATAGTGATGATAATCCTGACCCGCTGTCGGCTCATCCAATATGATCAATCCGGGATTGAGTACAAGGATCGATGCTATCGACACTCTCTTTTTCTGTCCGAAAGACAGCGCTGAGACCGGCCAGTTCCTGAATTGATAAAGTCCGCATATTTTAAGCGTCTCATATACCTTTTTCTTTATCTCATCTTCCGGCACTCCTCTTGACACCAGTCCAAGAGACACCTCATCATATATCATCGGTTTAGAGATCATCTGATTGGGGCTTTGCATACAAAATCCGATCTTTTCCCCCCGCTCTTTTATAGAAAGTCCTCCAATATCCTGACCGTCAAATCTTATGGTTCCTTCATCAGGCTTATAAAAGCCGCAGATAAGCGAAGCCAGCGTGGATTTTCCGGCACCGTTCTTTCCGACAAGTGAGATCATCTCACCTTTTTTGATGTCAAAACTCACATCATTGACGATCGTCCTTGATCTGTCATAGCCGAATCGGAGATGTGAGATTTCCAAAAGCGTATCGGAGCTCTCCTCGTTTTTATGCTCCGTATTACTCTTAAACCACTGCTTTATCCTGTTTTTATACGGATCGATATTCATATTTTCTATATGCCGGGGATGATCTGCCGGATCGATCTTTGCACCCGAAGCTTTTATGGCGGATATATAGAGAGGCTCCCTGATACCGTGTTCGGACAGGATGTCCGTGCTGAGCAGCTCATCCGGATGCATATCCGCTATGATACGACCCTGATCCATAAGGATGATCCTGTCAACATCCCTGTATAAAACATCCTCTATCCGATGTTCGATGATCACCACCGTCAGTTCTTCATCTTTTAAGATGTCGTCGATAAGAGCTATGGTTCGTTTGCCGGTGGCCGGATCCAGATTGGCCAGCGGTTCATCAAAAAGCAGTATTTTTACGTCACATGCCATCACTCCGCCGAGAGAAACTCTCTGCTTTTGTCCTCCCGAAAGCTCGCCCGGAGCACTTCCTATAAAATCTTTAAGATCCAGTTTGTCCGCGATCGCCTCAACCTTTTGAAACATCTGCGCCTGAGGCATACCCTCATTTTCAAGTGCAAAAGCGATATCCTCAGCTACGGTAAGCGCGATAAACTGTCCGTCTGTATCCTGGAGTACGGTGCCGACTGTTTTAGACATACCAAACACTCCGAGCTCAGAGGGAGTCTGTCCCCCGACCCGGAGTTCTCCGCTCATATCCCCTGCATAAGAGCAGGGGATAAGTGCGTTTAAGCAGTGTGCCAATGTTGATTTTCCTGAACCCGATTGCCCGGATATCAATATCTTTTCTCCCGGATAGATCTTCAGATCGATATCCTTGAGCGTAGGTTCCGACTGGGCCCGATACTTAAATGAAACCTCAGAAAACTCTATGATCGGCTTCGTCCGGTCCAAATGATCACTCCTCCGTCTTAAGATCTGAGGATCTGCCCGATATCTTAGAATAAACGGATAACAGGATCGTTCCGAGTATACCGATCACGAGGATATTACCGAGAAAGGCAAAAGCGCCCTGCGCAAAGACTTTATTCGCAGGTTCGGAATAAACAAGTATATCAAGAAGCGGTGCCACCCCGATCCACGCAATGGCATTGGCGACTATCTGTACTATATTAAACATAACGATGTTCTTTGCCGTAAAGCCGCCCTCCCGTACTGCGAATCTGTTCGCAAAAAATCCGATCGCAATACCGATAACCGCCTCGGGAAATACCCAGCTCCACCAGACCGAACCATAGAAAATAGCATCTCCCAGGGCATGTCCGAGAAGTCCGATAACGGCTCCTACGATGGGGCCGAATATAGCCGAAAAGAATGCCAGAATAGCCATACGCGGCTGAAGCGCGGTATTAGGCACAACTACAAGCGGGATCTGAACATTTGTCAGCACTACAAACAGCGCTGTTCCGATTCCCATTGCAACTACTTCTTTGATCCCAAACCCTTTTTTCATCACTGTTCCCCCTATTCGTATAATAGTAGACAAGGATCCTTCTTTCCTCGGGGCACCTTCCCCGCTCCGCAAGGATCTTTCCGGTACGCTTCCTGCCAGTCAGATAAAACAGGAACCTGTAATCATCGAAAATTATACACTCAATCTTTCATCTTAACCAGTCCGGTATCATGAAAGAATATTGAAGCCTGTATATATAAATCCGATCCCGTGCCGGGCTCAGATCCGTGTTAGTATCACAGTTCTTTGTATTTTAGCAGCTCGTCCACATATTCCTTCCCATAACCGGACAAAGAACTCCCTGCCCTTACAATGTAACCTATGATCAGCGGATCCTCTTCTTTCAGTTTGATCGATACCATCCCCTTCAGGATCGCCTTATCTCCGGCCAGCATCCCCGAGCCTATCGCATATCCGTGTAATTCCGCTATAAGCTCCATCGTCGTCGCTCTGTCATCCGACTTGATAAGCTTCACAAAATCATAGTCGGCCATAGCCTCTTCCGTAAGGTAAAAATTGCTGTTATCGCTCTGATCAAAAGCAATACACGGATAATCAGAGAGCTCATCTATTGATATTTCCTTACGACCGGCAAATTCATGGTCCCTCCATACATATATGTATGTTTCCCTGCTCATAAGCGGTGTAAATTCCAGTCCATATTCTTTTATAAGCTTTTTTATCACGCCTTCATTTGCCCCGGAAAAAGAAATGATACCGACTTCACTCTTTAATGTCCTCACATCCTCAAGAACATCTCTTGTTTTTGTTTCATGAAATGAAAACACATACTTTTCAGGATCAAACTTCTTTATCAGCGCAGTAAATGCTTTGATGGCGAAATTATAATGCTGGGATGAAACCGAAAACCTTTCTTTGTCACTGTCTTTTGACAGATACCGGTCCTCCAGGATCTCATACTGACCGGCGACTTTCTTGGCGTAGGTAACAAACTCACGCCCTTCATCCGTAAGCCGGATCCCTTTGTTGGTCCTTTCAAACAGCAGGATCCCCAATTCTTCCTCAAGCTCCTTTATGCTGGCAGACAAGGCAGGTTGAGAAACAAAAAGTCTGGTCGCCGCCTCTCTGATAGACGAAGAATTGGAAACCTCTAAAACATATTTTATCTGAGTGATATTCATATCGGCCTGTTTCCCCTCATCACGGCAAGATCCATATCTTCAGCCATTTCATATATCTTTACCAGTTTTATCCGGCGGCTCCGAATATGATCAGAACGATCCCCAAAAGGACCATAACGATCCCGATGATAATTAAGATGTTGAAGACCTTCAAAGAATCATAATGAAAAGGCTGTGCCTCTTTGGGTTTCTTAGGGTTATACCAGATAGTACAGTCATCTCCGACCCCACTTGCCTCCTTACTGTGAACCGTTGATCTAAGCTTATATTCGATTCCGTTCACGGAGTATAAATAAATATATCCGTGTCCGAGATTGCCGTTTGAGTTCTCTGTCTCAAAGATCTCCTTCAGCACTCCCCGTGCCTGCTCGGAGCAACGGGCATTCTTTTTCTTGCTGATAGGAGCAGCAATAACAAAAATCAATCCCAAACAAAATATAATAAACCCTGCGATCCCCATAAGTGCACCTCCTTCATCGCCCCTGTCCGGCTTTAGATCTGTCCTCTGAAAGGAAGTGAAGATACCATCCGGGCATGCTGATCCCATCCATATAATCCGGGATCCCTCTTGTATAATAACGATAACATCCTTTTTGCTTTATTGCCATGGTGATTTCCAAACACCCTGATCAGATATCGATCATGAGCTGATTCATATTAAATAAACCGGAATAATTTATCTCTTTAGCCAATTTGGATACAATTCTTATACCTATATTATTTTCGGTATCATCTGTCAGCATTTCGGCATATTCTTTTGGATTGAATGGTTTACAATTATCACGCAGCCTCAGTCTGACTGAATCTTTTTCAACTATGATCTTCATATCAACATAATGTGATGTATGTTGTTGAAGATGTAAATTATCCAGAGATGCCCCTAATAAAAGAGTGATCCGAAAAGCTTTTTCTTCGATGCTTCCCCCGACTCAAACGGTCCGGGAATTATATTATCAGCACGATGATTCCCCAGAAAATCATGATCAAATATTATTTGCGTTCCATCAGGATTTTCATACTTTTGGTGTGGTTCAAATGCCTCTCCCAGAGTTTCTGTTGAGATCATTCCGTTATTGAATTCGGTCAACACATCATAAATATTGGTATCAAGAAAATAATCCCCGTCCTTCTCCACAACATCTACATAAACCGTTCCGGAAGTATCCGTAAATGAATTCTTTTCCTTTTTCCAGGCTTTGGCGCCATCAAAATATGCATTCCCGTCTATCCATACCGGAAGATGTGAAAAATGATATGGATCATGCTTCCTCATGCTTGGAAATTTCTCTTCCATATCAAACTTAGACAGCCACTCCTCAAAAGTAGGATATTCATCAAAACACCAGGTTCCGACCCTTCTGTTTTCTATCTGCTTTTCATCGGGATTTACATCATTTTCCAATACCAGATCATCGGAGGGCCACTTCTGGATAAAGATGTTGTTATAGATTCGATCATCTCCGTGAAGGATAGTCATAAAGCCCATCACTTCCGTCCTGTGCGGTATGTGGTAAGGCGTATATCTCCATGTTGTACCCTCTCCGACCATGGTAAATGAGCCTGCACACAGATTATGAACCATAGCTACCCCCTGAGTTGCAATACGGAGAGAAACATCTGATAAGAGTATGTTATTGTCAATAAGTGTCGGTCCATGGCTTACCTCAACAAATATATCCTGGCAAGTCATTCCTCCCTTAAGCTGTCTGGCATATCCGGGACGTTCATTATCATGCAAAAGATTTTGCGTGATCCTTGTTCCCTGCGCTTCCCAGTCACACCATATTCCCATTGTGCAATGATGTATATGATTTCGCCTCATGATAACATCGATCGCCGCATGCATCTTTATTCCGGCTATCTCAGCTCCTCCAAGCTCCATCATATTATTGATATGATGAATATGGTTATCTTCGATAATACTGAAAACTCCTCCCATCCGGCCTATGATCCCGCCCTGCTCACAGTGATGGATATTATTTCGACGAATGATATGACCGCCTATCTTCTCTTTTAACCATCCATAATACTGACCGCGGCATACAGAATCTCTCTCCATCTGAGTGGGACTCTTTACATGCTTAGTGGTATAAAAATTGTCGTTGTCAGGATCATAATATCGTCCCACACAGATTCCCGCACATTTGCTCCCCCAAATTTCACAGTCCTCGATTATCCATCCCTTACTCCAGTGAGGACTTATCATTCCGTCCTGATAAGCTGCGGGAGGCGCCCATGTAGTGGCAGCTTTGTTGATATTAAACCCGCTTACCGTGATATGACCAACGCCCTCTTTTTCCGGCATAAAACATTCACGTCTTACTGTGATCTCGACGTTTTCCCTGTTTGGATCTTTTCCTCCAAAATTGGCATAAATAATTGTCTCATCATTTTCCCTGTCCTGCTCACAAAACCACTTTCGCTTTGAATTCTCGGGATCCCATGAACACTCATACACCTTTGCTTCAAGACATTCTTCAACACTTAATGCCTCATAAAGCGCTTCATCATTTAACCATACACACCCCGTGTGTTTGTCGGGCTTTGCAAAATACCAATCCCCGTACACAAGTGTTGTATATGGGTTGTATCCTCCGAAAATCCCGTTTTTTACCTTTTTGACCCAGACATCTCCCTTGTGTTTTACCCATCCCTTAATAACCTCTGCACCTGTAATGACCGCGCCCAGCTTTTTTTCGCTTTTATAAACTATACGCTCTTCTTCGGTTCCAGCATTGACAGGATTAACATACTCTCTGTAAACACCGGGAGAGACCAAAACCTCATCACCCGGCATAGCGAGCTTTGCCGCTTCGTTTATCCTTCTGAACGGTAATTCTTTAGTTCCGTTTCCATCATGATCTGCATTTCCGTCTACATAAATTATCATAAAACACCTCCGTCTCGACGTCGTTTTCGTTGAGCAACCGAATTGCCATCGCAAGGACCATTTCTACTAATGCATTTACCAATCCGCCATCTATTACGCCACTAATCCGCCACATTGGCGTTTTAGTTTCTATGCTTATTTCTGTTCTTCGATCATTTTCTTTACAGCCTTATCAAAATCGGATTCAATAGGCTGGGTTCGGTTGAATATTTCATATTCGGCATTGGCCTTATCCATCGCCTGCTTATGAGATATTCTTCCGTTATCCTTAAGAATCTTGTACTGACGAAATTCAAGAAAAGCATTTACACTCTTTTCAAACTCTTCCATT
>JAILQK010000198.1 GCA_024699045.1 Lachnospiraceae bacterium
CCGGTAAAATATGTTTGTTTGTTATAAATGGTACTTATATCTGAATCATCCATCCATTTATATCTGAGTCCCTTTCCACCGTTTTGTCCGGAAAGATCCATGTTCTGTTCGGAGGCAATCATATATGTGGCGTAGGGAGCTACAGCCATAGCCACATCGGTATTTCCCATATAGCAGGCATCAAAAGTGATCAGGTCAAGGGGAACATTGCTGTCTTTGAGTGCAGAGGCAAGCTCTCCAAGATCGATGACACCGTTATCATCGCTTCCAAAACCCGTTGGTCCGCCTCCGTGTCCCCAAATAAAGAGATCATACATATTTTTGTCGGCACTGTTTTCATCTGCCTGTGTAGGATAAAGATATTGGGAAGCTTTAAGAAAGTTTCTTAAGGTATAGACATCGGTCATGCTGTGATCTTTTGCGAAGTCATTATCTATAAGTAACATCTTACCGCCCCTTAGTTCCCAAAGCTGATTCTTATGATCAAAATGAGCTGCCGTTTTCCCATCTTTTTGATACAAGGGCAGATCAGTTGTCAATTCGTTTTTCATAGAATCTGACCAGTCATTTATATACGCACCGCCGGTCAGGACCAGAAGTCTGGCATCACCAAGATCAGCAGTACTGTAAGAGTTTAAAAGCATATCTTTAAGGTCAACAACCGCTGCATCGGTGAGCCCGGAGGATGCGTCCATATATACCATCATGGTGCGGATCGAACCATAGGTAGTTTCAAAGTCATCCTTTTGGATATCAGGGTCCTCAGGTTCTTCAGGCTCCTCTGTAGGCGGTTCGGGATTCACCGGTTGCCTGCCGGGGTTGGAAGGTCTCCTCTCCGGTACAGTGGGGCCATGCGACGGTTCACCTTGAGGCTCCTCTCTTCTTTCTTCAGCAGGCTTTACGTCTGCGGTATCTTCTATCCGGGGCTGATCTGCCGGACCTTTTCTTCCGGAAACGATCTGCGACATTTCCTGCCACTCGTTAAGACTGTTATTCCAGTTCTTAGTGACATTTTGATCAAAATCCTTGAAAAAACTTAAGTAGTCCACATAGCTTTGCATATTCTCCGGAGCCGAAGTACCCTTGGTATAGTCAAGGTATTCAAGATAATTCATCTTCTCCTGTGAATAAACTGGATTACGAAGTCCTTTGCCGTAGTTTATCCCTACGACGTACATCTTGGTATGATATGCCCATCCGTTCCTTAGACTGGTATCAGAGGTGTTTCCGAGATTTGGCAGCATAAAACGGCTGGCAAAGAATCCATGCCGGTCCCATGAATTGATATCATTATCGATCCCGTTTGATGAAATGGAATGACCTCCTCCAGATGAAGGGACTATGGTGACATCGATCTCATTGATGCCCTCCATTATGACTTTAGAATCGGCTCCGTCGAAGTAAACCGAGTATCCGTCAAAGTCACCGGAGCGCAGGATATCACCTTCATAGAGAACATTTCCGTACCATAAAGCGCCATCTTCACTGTCGGATCCAAGACTTTCCGATTTGGTATAAGTGCCGAGAATACCATTCTCTCTGGCATATTCAAGCGCCATCATGTCACGCTGCGATATTGCTTCCTGAACGCCTTCGGCCTGCAGGGCTTCTTCGCTTACAGCGGTGCTGAGGGCAAGCATTCCGCGGAGCATCGCATCTCCCTGCACCTGTACGGTTTCTACTGCTGCCTGTACGGCCTGGATACAAAAAGTTGATGCGCTGGAAAATGCCATTAAAAATGACATCAGATAAACCAGGATCCTTCCGGGTCTGCTCAGCTTCCTTGCTCTCATATAATCTCCCCCATGGAAATAATAAAACAGTCGTTACCTAAGATCCATGAATAACAGGCGGACCATTGCCAATACTATACAATAAAAAGGCAAAAGGGTCAAAAAATGCGATAGAAACATGGCATAAGAAGTTATTGAAAACTTTATGAAAAGACAGAAATCCTAAAGGGAGAATTTATGACGAATAAGAAAAAAACAAGAGGATGGCATATTGCCATCCCCTCTTTGTTCAATAAGAATAAAACCGGTAAAGTTCGGTTAAAACTCAGTTAAAGTAAAGAAGCTGGAATGCATATCCTTCTACATCGAGCGGAACCGTTACGCTGTGATCGGCATTATCCGTATCGTTATACATCTTTACCGTGCCATCCTTGTTGAGCGCCATGATCGCAAATGTGCGTCCGGGCTTGATGTAATCGGTAGGAAGGATCAGAGAAAAAGTACCGTCTTTAAGAGAATAG
>JAILQK010000209.1 GCA_024699045.1 Lachnospiraceae bacterium
GACAGGGGCAGATCTTATGGCAGATATTCCGATGGAGCCGGAGATACCTGTGGAATCCATACCGGAAGTAAGCCTTGACCCGGAGCCGATACCGGAACCCGAGCCGGAGCCGATACCGGAACCCGAGCCCGAGCCAAAACCTGAGCCCAAGGCGGAGCGTATGCCTGTGGCGATACTTGAGCCGGAGCCTATGCCCGAGTCTGCAGCGGATCCTGAGCCGATACCGGAGCTCAATCTTGAATCGTTATCCGAGCCTGAGCCGATGCCGGAACCCGAGCCGGAGCCGATACCTGAGCCGGAGCCGATACCTGAGCTGGAGCCTGAACCTATACCGGAACCTTTGCCTGAGCCGGCAGCGGATCCTGAGCCTATACCGGAGCTCAATCTTGAATCGTTATCCGAGCCGGAGCCTATACCTGAGCCGGAGCCGATACCTGAACCGGAACCCGAGCCGATACCTGAGCCCGAGCCTGAGCCTATACCGGAGCCTGAGCCGGAGCCGATACCTGAACCTGAGCCGGAGCCTATACTTGAGCCCGAACCCGAGCCTATACCGGAGCCGGAGCCGATGCCTGAGCCCGAGCCGGAGCCTATACCTGAGCCCGAACCCGAGCCTGAGCCCGAACCCGAGCCTATGCCTGAAGAGGAAGTACCTCCTATCGCATTCCAGGCCGAGACCGAGGATGCGGAAAGCAGCATGGCGGATATGGAGTTTAATGAAGACATGGCTGATACAGAAGAAAGCATAATACATGCAACCATTGAGGAAAGCAGCTCCGATGAAAAAGGAGCATACACAGCAATATTTGAGGAGAACAGGACAATGAGTGAAGAAATAATGAATTTTGACATCGAAGACGGACCCGCTACAGATGAATCATCTGTTATTACGCAGGGAATGACGATAAACGGAGATGTCACTTCAGAGGGATCGCTTGAGGTTATCGGAACGATCAAGGGTAATATCGCGATCAAAGGAAAGCTTACGATCTCCGGAACCATCACCGGCGATTCAAAAGCCGGAGAGATCTATGCGGACTCTGCAAAGATCACCGGTGAAGTAAACAGTACCGGTTCCGTTAAGATCGGACAGGCATCTGTTATCCTTGGAAATGTGACCGGAACATCAGCGGTTATCGCAGGTGCCGTAAAAGGAGACATAGACGTACACGGTCCGGTAATACTTGATACATCTGCAATCGTAATGGGAGATATCAAGTCAAAGTCAGTACAGATCAACAACGGAGCAGTCATAGAGGGACATTGCTCACAGTGCTATGCTGATGTGAGCCCTACATCATTCTTTCAAGAACTGAAGGAGTAAAGGTATATGGCAAAACGCATACTGCTTAAGCTTTCGGGAGAGGCTCTGGCCGGAGACAGAAAGAACGGTTTTGATGAGCCTACGGTAAGGCGGGTGGCTTCCCAGGTAAAGATCCTTACGGAGGAAGGTACCGAGGTTGGGATTGTGATCGGAGGAGGAAACTTCTGGAGAGGCAGGTCTTCTGACAGTATCGACAGGACCAAGGCTGATCAGATAGGTATGCTTGCGACGGTCATGAACTGCATCTATGTGTCGGAGATCTTCAGATCAGAGGGGATGATGACCAGCATCCTTACCCCTTTTGAGATCGGATCCATGACGAAGCTTTTTTCAAAAGACCGGGCCAATAAGTACTTTTCGAAAGGTCAGGTGGTGTTCTTTGCGGGAGGGACCGGTCATCCGTATTTTTCCACAGATACGGGAGTCATGCTTAGAGCCATCGAAGTAGAGGCGGATGTGATCCTGCTCGCCAAGGCGATCGACGGAGTTTATGACAGCGATCCCAAGAGTAATCCCAATGCAAAGAAGTATGATTCACTTTCGATCGAGGAGGTAGTCGACCGGAAACTGCAGGTCATAGATCTGACGGCCTCGATGATGTCGCTTGAAAACCGGATGCCAATGATAGTATTCGGGCTGGAGGAGAAGGACAGTATTGTAAGGGCAGCAAGAGACGAGGATATAGGGACCCGCATAACTGTCTGACGGGGAAACAAAGGATAAAGCTTTGAAGCTTATGGTTTGATATTACCGCAGTCAAATGTGATCACGGATAAGGGGGTACAAATGGACGAAAGACTGAACAAATTCGAGACAAAGATGCAGAAATCCCTGGATAATCTCGGTTCGGAATATGCCGCGATAAGAGCGGGAAGAGCAAATCCGCATATCCTTGACAGGATCATGGTCGATTATTACGGGACGCCCACTCCTGTGGCACAGGTTGGAAACATTGCCATTCCGGAGGCTCGGATCATTACGATAACTCCCTGGGATAAGTCCATGATCAAGGAAGTAATAAAGGCTATAGAGACTTCCGATCTGGGGATAAATCCCGGAAATGACGGCAGCTGTATAAGGCTTGTGTTCCCCGAGCTTACCGAGGAACGCAGAAAAGAGCTTTCAAAGGACGTTAAGAAGAAGGCCGAGGAATGCAAGGTTGCTGTCAGAAATATCAGACGTGACGGGAACGATGAGATAAAGAAGCTTACGAAGACGGAGGATATGTCAGAGGATTCCGTAAAGGATCTTCAGGATCAGCTTCAGAAGCTTACCGATAAATACGTGAAAAAAGTAGATGAAGCGGCGGCAGCAAAAGAAAAGGAAATAATGACCGTATGACAGGTGTGCCTGAGCATGTAGCCATCATACTTGACGGCAACGGCAGATGGGCGAAAAAAAGAGGTTTTCCAAGAACCTACGGGCACAAAGTCGGAGCCGAGAATGTAGAGAATATCTGCAGGGAGGCATGGGATATCGGGATCAAATATCTCACCGTCTATGCCTTTTCCACTGAGAACTGGTCCAGACCCAAGGATGAGGTCTCGACTTTGATGAAGCTTTTCGGAAGCTATATAAAGAGTACATTCAAGACGGCGCCCGAAAACAATATGCGTGTCAGGTTTATCGGGGATCTGTCAGGATTTTCGCAAAAGCTCAGAGATTCCATGAAGGAGCTTGAGGACTTTACGAGCAGCCTGACCGGGCTGTCATTGCAGATCTGCGTGAATTACGGAAGCAGGGATGAGATCAGACGGGCCGTGGTGAAGATCGCGGAGGATACCAAAAACGGGGTTTTGGAGACATCGGATATAACCGAGGATCTCATAGGAAGATATCTCGATACCGCGGATATCCCGGATCCGGATCTTTTGATCCGCACATCAGGGGAACAAAGACTGTCGAATTATCTGCTGTGGCAGATGGCATATACAGAGTTTTATTTTACGGAGGTTGCCTGGCCTGATTTTCACAGGGAAGAGCTGATCAAGGCATGCGAGGCATTCGCTGAAAGGGACAGGAGATATGGCAGGGTTTAAGACAAGAGTGCTTAGTGCAGTGGTACTCGTGGTGGTACTCGGCACGGCACTTTTTTTTGGCGGATATTACCTGTGGGCGCTGATGCTCGGAGCATCCCTTACAGGATATTTTGAATTTGTAAGGGCAATGCGTGATCCGGCAGACAGAGCCGATATGAAACCGGATATTCTGGAGCTTCTGGGATATGCGGGGGTCGTTGCCGTATATATTGTGCTCCTTATCGTGGGGCCGGCGCATGATCTCACTCTCATCTATTACACTCTCATCATCCTTCTGATCGCGTTGATGATAATATATGTGCTCAGATTCCCGAAGTATCCTACATCAAAGATGATGCAGATCTTCTTCGGTGTGATCTATGTCGGGGTAATGCTTTCCTTTGTTTACCTTACCCGTATCGCCGTACAGGGATCAAAGCTTATATGGCTGATTTTCATAGCTTCATGGATATGCGATACCTGCGCCTACCTTACCGGGATGGCACTTGGAAGGCATAAGCTTGCTCCGGAGTTATCGCCCAAGAAAAGCGTGGAGGGCGCGATAGGCGGAGTAGTGGGAGCGGCCCTGGTGGGGTTTTTGTATGGCCTGGTGATCAATCTTGGCGCATCGGCCTGGATGCCGGCAGCAGTCTGCGGCGCGGGCGCTGTCATCTCGCAGTTCGGGGATCTTACCGCCAGTGCGATAAAGAGAAATCATGATATAAAGGATTACGGGAATCTGATACCCGGGCATGGTGGCATCCTTGACAGATTTGATTCCGTCATAATCACGGCTCCCATAGTCTTTATTCTTTCGCAGATCATCATCAGAGGGTAAATTGGCCGGTCAGGCCGGAATCTCTATAGGCAGATAAAATTGCCGGTAAGGCCGGAATCACTATAAGCGGATAAAAAGGCCGGTGAAGGCCGGAATCGAGGATATACGCATGAAAAGATTGATAATACTTGGCTCAACGGGCTCTATAGGCACGCAGACACTTGATATAGTCAGGGAGAATAAAACCGCGCTTTCCGTGGCAGCGGTCGCGGCGGGCCATAACGTTGAGCTTACGGAAAAGCAGATCCGGGAGTTTTCACCGCAGATAGCGGTTCTGTACGATGAAAAGGCGGCGGCAGAGCTTAAGTCAAGGGTTGCCGATACAAAATGCCGGGTGCTGGCCGGGATGGAAGGTCTTATTGAGGCGGCATCCATGCCCGATGCGGATATTGCAGTCGGGGCGATGGTCGGGATGATAGGGATAAGGCCTACGATCGCCGCGATCGAAGCGGGTCACGATATCGCTCTTGCAAACAAGGAAACCCTGGTGTGCGCGGGTCATGTGATCATGCCTCTGGCCAAAAAGCACGGAGTCAGGATCCTTCCGGTCGATTCCGAGCATTCGGCCATCTTCCAGTCATTGAGATCCGGAGAGCATGAAGAGATAGAAAAGATCCTGCTTACGGCATCGGGAGGACCCTTCAGGGGAAAAAAGATCGAGGAACTTGAGAACATGACGGCGGCGGAGGCGCTCAGGCATCCCAACTGGGACATGGGCCCCAAGGTAACTATCGACAGCTCAACGCTTGTGAATAAAGGACTCGAGATAATGGAGGCCCACTGGCTCTTTGATGTGCCGGTAGATGATATAGAGGTTTATGTGCATCCGCAGAGTATAGTACATTCCGCAGTGCAGTACAGGGACGGAGCCGTCATAGCACAGCTTGGGGTGCCCGATATGCATCTGCCGATACAGTACGCGCTTTTCTATCCGGAGAGGAGAAGCCTCGGAGGAAAACGGCTCGATCTTTTTGAAACGGCATCATTGACCTTTGAAAAGCCTGACATGGATACGTTTAAGGGGCTTTCGCTCGCGGTCAGGGCCGCAAAGCGCGGGGGCAACATGCCCACGATATTCAATGCGGCGAATGAGGCGGCGGTCAGAAGGTTCCTCAAGGATGAGATTTCATTTGCAGGGATATATGATATCATAGAGGATGCGATGGAACATGTTTCTTATTCGGAGGATCCTTCCGCGGAGGAAGTATTTGCCACAGAAAAGGAAACGCTGGAGTATTTGGGATGCTGATAAAGCTTTTATTATTTATCATAATCTTTTCCGTTATCGTCATCTGTCATGAAGGCGGACACTGCGTCATAGCAAAGATGAGCGGTATAGGGGTAAAGGAGTTTTCGATAGGCCTTGGACCTACTTTGATAGGTTTTAAGAAAGGAGAGACCCTTTATTCTCTGAAACTGCTGCCGTTTGGCGGTATCACGATATTTGAGGGTGAGGATCCCGATGAAGAAGAGTCTGCCAAATCCTTCAGGAGGGCTCCTGTCGGAGCGCGGTTTGCCACGGTGCTTGCGGGCCCGATGATGAATTTCGTGCTTGCTTTTTTGCTTTCCCTTATCGTGATAGGAAGCGTCGGGTATGATCTTCCGGTGCTGCATTCGGTCATGGAGGGTTATCCGGCCGAGGAAGCGGGGATCCGCGCGGGAGATACGATCGTATCGATAAACGGCAAACCGATCTCTATCTACAGGGATATCACCCTGTGGACCATGTTTAATGAGGGTAAGAGCGCGGAAGTCGAGTTTGAGCGGGACGGACAAAGGTATATGGCCACGGTGACGCCCAAATACAGTGCCGAAGATCAAAGATTCCTTTTCGGCTTCAAGGGCCCCGCATCCTATACAAAGGGGAATCCGCTGCAGGTGATAAAGTATTCCGTAATAGAGGTCAGATATTGGATAGAGGTAACGCTAAAGAGCCTGGTCATGCTGTTTCGGGGTCAGTTCACGGTGAATGACCTTTCGGGACCTGTAGGAGTGGCCGATGTAGTGGGAGATGTCTACGAAAGCTCCAAGCCCAGCGGACCTTTTTATATATGGATGAACATGCTGGCGCTTGTCGTGCTTCTGACTGCGGATCTTGGAGTCATGAACCTGCTTCCCTTTCCCGGACTGGACGGGGGAAAGCTTTTATTCATCATCTTTGAAGCGGTCACCGGACGAAAACCGAACGAAAAGGTCGAGGGCGTCATCAATCTTATAGGCATGTCGTTTCTTATGGTGCTCATGTTTTACGTCATGTTCAATGACATATTTAAGCTTATGCATTAGACGGAGGGACTTTATTTATGAAAAATAAACTTCCCGTCGTTTTTGCATTTTTTTCTTTATTACTTCTCATAGCTTTGATAGCAGTTGGGCTTATGTCCCCGGGTGACAAGACCGAAAAGAGCTCGAGGCTCTTTGCAAGATCGGGGACGGCTTACGCTGCGGGCAGTGAAACAAAAGATGGTATATCGGATGATCTGCCGGATGGTATGTCAGATAGTATGTCAGCCGGTACGTCAGCCGGTACGTCAGACGGTATGTCAGCCGGTATGATGACCTCCGGGAAGAATTCGGAGAACGGGGCGGCATTGGCGTCAACAGAGACCTCTGATGCGGATGAGGCCGGAGAAATAAAGACGGATACAGGGAACGGCGCCGGTGGAGATACCGTATCGGGCGCCGGGACAGGTAAAGGAACCGCTGATACCGGGGCGGAGGAGACACGGGAGCCGCTTGAAAAATACAAGGACCTGCTCGAGATAAATCCTTATGTTGCCGGCTGGCTCAAGGTGGATGATTCGGTTATTGACGATCCGGTCATATATACGCCGAAGAGTCAGAATTATTTTCTTCACCGTGACCTTGCCGGAAACGATACCGAAAACGGCTCTCTTTTCCTGGCGGTCATATGGAGAGACGGATATAACAACTCCCTTATTTACGGACATAATATGCGGGACGGGTCAAGCTTCGGTTCACTTAAAAATTTTGCGGATGAGGCCTACGGCAAGAGCCATTCCGTGATCCATTTCGATACCCTTTACGAGGAACGTGAATATGAGCTGTTTGCGGTGTTTTATTCCCAGATAGACGAGGAGGAGCTTGAGACCGAGGATGACAGGGCTGAGGCGGACAAAAGGATAGAAGAGGACAGTGTCGCCAAAAAGGAGGAGGCGGAAGGGGAGCCTGTCGAGCCGAAGGAGCTTACATTAAAGGATATGGACCTTTTCGAGGAGTTCGACGATGTGGATATCTACCGGACCGAAAAGGATGAGGATAATGGGCGGTTCAGATATTATTATTATACGGATCTTTCGGATCGTAAGGATTTTGATTACTATGTAGAGAACGTAAAGAAGAATGCGCTGTACGATACCGGGGTCGAGGCAGAGTGGGGAGATGAGCTCCTGACGATGTCCACCTGCAGTTATCATGTAACTAACGGAAGACTTGTAGTAGTCGCAAAGAGGGTAAGGTGACACAGCAGGGAGAATCCTGATGTCATCCGGATTATCATGAAAAGGAGGTAACATGATATGAAATTCGGGATACTTGGGGCAGGCGATATAGCCGGAGTAATGGCGGGAACGGTCGCCGAAATGGGAGAAGTTGAAAGATATGCGATAGGATCGAGAGATCAGGGCAAGGCAAATGCGTTTGCGGAAAAGTACGGTTTTGAGAAGGCTTACGGCTCATACGAGGAAATGCTTGCAGACCCCGCCCTGGAGCTTGTTTATATCGCGGTGCCGCATTCACATCATCATCAGTGGACAATTGCGGCTCTCAATGCCGGGAAGCATGTATTGTGCGAGAAGGCTTTTGCGGTAAACGAAAAGCAGACAAGGGAGATGATAGAACTTTCCGAAAAGACCGGCCTGCTGCTCGCGGAGGCGATATGGACGAGATATATGCCGTCCAGGCAGATGATAACAGAGATAATAGAACGCGGTGATATAGGGAGGGTCCGCACCGTATCGGCAAACCTCGGCTATAAGATAGACATGAATGAGAGAATGGTGCGCCCGGAGCTCGCCGGAGGATGTCTCCTGGATCTGACAGTCTATACGCTGAACTTTGCGAGCATGGTATGGGGGGATGATATCAGAAGGATCTCTGCCTCCTGTGTCATGACAGATACCGGGGTGGACGGCCAGGATACGGTTATGGTCGAGTACCAGGATGACCGTATGGCAAGTCTTTTTACCACGATGTACACACTTACGAACCGGATGGGACTCATATGCGGAACGGACGGATTTATAGAGGTACAGAACATAAACAACCCTGAGCAGATAAGGGTTTATTCTCCGGACCGTACGGGACCGGCATTAAAAGCATGTTATGACGTGCCCGAGCAGATAACGGGATATGAGTACGAAGTGCGCGCCTGCATCAAGGCCATAGAGGAGGGCAAAATAGAGTGTCCCGAGATGCCGCACTCTCAAACCATCCAGATAATGTGTCAGATGGACCAGATACGGAAGCAGTTCGGGATAGTCTATCCGTTTGAGTAAGGAAGACATGATCAAAGCGGGGGTTACGGTCAGAGATGATCTATCTGAATAATGCCGCAACTTCATACCCTAAGCCCGAATCGGTAATAAAAGCCTATACGGATGCCCTGCGCTCGCTGCCTTCGGGACAGTTCCGGAGCGCGGGGGTGTCCGATAATGCGGACAGTTTTTCATTATGCCGTCAAAGACTCGGCAGACTGATGGGCATAGAAAAGTGGGACAGGATCTATTTTTCTTCCGGATCCACCGAGGGCCTGAATGCGCTGATAGCGGGACTTGGAATAAGAGCGGATCAGGTGATAAGTACCGTTACAGAGCACAACAGCGTGCTGAGGCCTTTGTACAATCTCCGGGAGGACACGGGAGAGCCGGTGCTGCTTCACTGTAATGAAAACGGCATGGTCAATCCGGAGCTTTTTGAAGCAGAGGCGCAGCAGGGGAGGGCCAAAGCCGTCATCCTGAATCATTGCTCCAATGTTACCGGGGCGATACAGGATATCAAGGCTTTCGGGGAGATCGCGAAAACCTACGGGCTCATCTTTATCCTTGACGTGTCGCAGAGCGCTGGCTGTATGGCCATAGAAGCCGATGAATCAAATGTGGATGCGCTGGCTTTTACCGGTCATAAATCCCTCATGGGAGTGCAGGGCACCGGAGGATATTATGTGAGAGAGGGCCTTGAGCTCAAGCCGTTTAAGTATGGCGGTACAGGTCTTGATTCCCGTAAGATCAGATACGATGGCACGGACTACGAATATGAACCGGGGACGCAGAACGCCCCGGGAATAGCGGCCCTGGCGGAGGCAGCAAACCGGATCCTTGAGAAGGGGATCGATAAGATCAGGGCAAAAGAAAAAGCGCTGTCTGACCGTCTGATCGAAGGACTGTCTTCTATGGAGCAG
>JAILQK010000015.1 GCA_024699045.1 Lachnospiraceae bacterium
CCTGATGATATCCCCATGTTTGAACAGGGGATAACGGATATCCTGTCGGATAACGGGGCTGCGGAGGCGGAGTTTCGTATAGTAGGGGCCGACGGAGGCCTTATATGGCTGCGACTCAACGGTAATCTGTACTCCAGGGAAGGAAACACGAACACCATCGCGGCAGTCATACTTGACTGTACCGAGCAGAAGATGATAGAAGAGGAATTAAAGCGGCAGTCCGACTATATGCATATGCTCATGGATACGGATATCACTTTTGATTATAATTGCCGGACGGATGTGTGCGTGTATAAGGTAGCCCAGACCGATGAGCTTGAGCATGATACCGTGATAAAAGGATATCTGGAACAGATCCCGGCGATCGGGATCCATGAGGATTTTGCGGTAATGTACGAACGGATGATAAAGAGCGCGATGCTCCATCCCCATAAGGATACGATCGAGTTCATGTCGATGGGAGTGATCAATCCCACCGATGATTACAGGTGGTACAGGGCTAATATTGTGAGCATTTTGGGGAAAGAGGGTTATGTTTCCCATGTCATAGGCCATATCACGGATATCCATGAAGAGAAGATGAAGGAGCTGGAGCTCGAACTCAGGGCAGATCATGACGGACTCACGGGACTTCTTAACAAGATGGCGACCGAGAGGCTCATTGTCAACGCATTGGAAAGAAACAACGCCGGGGGTGTGAACAGTGCGCTGATAATCATAGATACGGATGACTTCAAGAAGGTCAATGATAATTACGGCCACAGTGCGGGAGATCATGTACTGTCCGTTATCGGATCCATAATCAATGACAACTTTAAGGGGATGGATGTTGCCGGGCGTATAGGCGGGGATGAATTTATGGTGTTTTTGAATTCCATCAGCCAGGAGGATGCCTGCCGTCTTGCGGACAAGCTTGAGCAGCTTGTAAAGGGAGCTTTTGACAATATGGATTATGCCGGAAAGATCACACTTTCCATCGGAATAGCAACCTCTCCCGAGCATGGCAATGATTTCGAGACACTCTATAAGAATGCGGATAAAGCACTGTACGATGCAAAAGAATCGGGCAAGGCCTGCTGGAGGCTTTTTTCCCCTGCCATCTGAAAGGATAAAAATGAAAGATAAATTTGATCTTCGCAGCATAAGGCCTGAAGAAGCGGATGAAGCAGCCGATATAGAAGAGATATGTTTTCCGCCGAATGAGGCCTGTTCGAGAGCGGATATGAAGAAGAGGATAATGGCGGCAGCCGATCTTTTCCTGGTCGCCATAGACCGGGAGACCGGCAGGATGGCGGGATTCTTAAACGGGATAGCCACCGATGAAGACAGATTCAGGGATGAGTTCTTTACCGATGCGGGTATCCATGATCCGAATGGCAGGAATGTAATGCTATTGGGGCTTGATGTACTGCCGGAGTACCGCCGTCACGGGCTTGCCGGTGAACTTGTAAAGGAATACCGCAGAAGAGAGAAGGACAGAGGCAGGAGCAGGCTGTTTCTGACATGCCTTGAAGACAAGGTGGATATGTATCTAGGTTTCGGCTTCCGAGATCTCGGATTATCCGCATCGGAATGGGGTGGTGAAAGCTGGCATGAGATGGATATCACACCATAGTGGATATGTCGGCAATGCCATATCGGTGCAATACCGGTGCAAATTGACTTTATGAAGCATAAATCATATTCTTGAATATATATGACAGATATGGTTTGGAGCAGGTAATATCATGAATAAGAAAAAGAAAGGCTTTAGCAAGGCAAACAAGACTAACGCATGGACGATCCTCGTTTTGATCATCGTGTTCATTATGGCATTACAGGCGATATTCATGGTTATAGTGGATTCATTCCTCAGATATGTTGTAGATGCCAAGCTTCGAAGCGAGGGTGAAAATATAAGGTATATGGCCTGGCTTGTCGATTCGGCCGGGGACGATGGTTCTGCCGTTGCGCTGCTCGGGGGTTCCGAGCGTGACTGGGTCATAAGGGATGCAAACGGTGAAACCCTCCATGTTGAAGGAAGAGATACCTGCGGCTCGGATCCGCAGGCCGTAAGGCTCTTTACTTCCCAGGAAACTGTGGATATCTGTCCGGATAAGGAGCAGGGCTTTATTTATCCAAGGAAGGGGAGCCTTTCATTCAGATTACCGGATGATATTTCTGATGAAAGTGACCTTAAGACGCTCCTGGGTAAGATCGATCAGGGCGGCAAGGTCAGATTCCCGTTCTGGATCGCAACCCCCCTCAAAGACGGCACTACGCTATACGGAAAGAGTGTATTTGTTTTTGACCGTTTTCATCTGGCCTATTCTCTGGGAATGCTGGTCGCGTTTGTTGCGCTTGTTCTTTTTCAGCTTATACTGTTAGTGATCCTCTTTATTTCCGGTATCCTGAGGCAACAGCTGCTTACAAAAGTATTCTTCATGGATGATATCACAAATGCCAGAAACTGGATGTGGCTTCATATCAACGGAACAAAGGTGCTCTGCAGGAGAAAATATGCCAAAACCAGGTTTGCCCTGGTCGGTATGGCCTTTGTCAATTATCATAATTTCTGCCTCTGTCATTCAGTTGCCGAAGGGGAGGAGCTTCTCCGCGAGATCGATCACAGGATAAGGAGAGCGCTAAATAAAGATGAATTCTGTGCGCGACATGTGGGAGCCGAGTTTGCGGTACTGGTTCAGTATGTGGAGCGTGATGATCTTAAAAACAGGATAACAGAGATCCTCGAAGACCTTGAGAGCATAGATAATACCCATAAACTCAGTTTTCATGTGGGGGTGGCACTGATACCGATCGCGACGGATAATAACGGAAAGATCGTAAGGCGCCGCGAGGTCGATCTTGACGCGAATTACAATTATGCCCGCGCAGCATCGGCAACGATCAAGGACAGTGACGCATCAGGTATCGTCTTTTTTGATGAAGCCCTGATGGAGGAACAGAAATGGATCGATACCGTTCAGGAAAATCAGAAGGCGGCTTTGGCCAATGAGGAATTTGAGGTTTATTATCAACCCAAATACGATCCTAAAACCGATGAGCTCCGCGGCGCGGAAGCACTGATCCGCTGGAACTCGCCGAAGTACGGTTTCAAGGGACCGGGAGCCTTTATTCCGATCTTTGAAAGCAACGGTTTTATCAAGGAGATAGATCACTATATGGTCAGTCATGTGGCCAGAGATCAGAGGGCCTGGCTCGATCAGGGCTATAAATGCATCCCGGTGTCGGTCAATATTTCCCGGGCGCATTTTATCGAGACCGATCTCGCAGAACAGATCAGCAAAATGGTGGATGAGGCGGGGACACCTCATGAGCTTATAGAGCTTGAAGTCACCGAGAGCGCTTTCTTTGATGACAAGCAGGCGATGATCGAGACGATCAAAAAGCTGAAGGATAACGGGTTTGAGGTGTCTATGGATGATTTCGGATCGGGGTATTCATCATTGAATTCATTGAAGGATATGCCTTTGGATGTTTTGAAGCTGGATGCGGAGTTTTTCCGCGGAGAGGCAGAGGCCGAGCGGAAAAACATAGTTGTTTCGGAGGCGATCCGGCTGGCCAAGAACCTGAATATGAGGACCGTGGCAGAAGGCGTAGAGGACAAGGATCAGGTGGATTTTCTGGCCGGACAGGGCTGCGACATGATCCAGGGCTATTTCTATGCAAAGCCCATGCCGAAGACGGATTTCGAAAAGCGAATGAAAAAAACCGAGGAGCCATAAAGGCAAAAGGTCTTGATTATTCTGAAAAGAAGTGTATTATATTGAGTTAGCGGTACTTAACCCGG
>JAILQK010000025.1 GCA_024699045.1 Lachnospiraceae bacterium
GTCACATCGCCGGTCGAGTAACCTTCTGCCGGTTCTCCGGTGATCTCATAATCTATAGAGAACTGTTTCGTCCCCAATTCCTCTACGTCAACTATGGCATACGGGGTACGGGGATTCAGGCTTATGATCTTGTCTGACAGCCGGTTTGCCTTTACGGTTATCGGAACTCTGCCGTTAGAGTAGTTTGTCATATCTATTGTTGCCGAAAAATCATCTCTTGAAAGCTGCGACAGTACCGATCTTTCGGCACGCGCAGTAACCGTTACGGTGCTCGAGGTATCCGACAGTGTATACGACTGCCCTGTCGACTCAAAAATATCTCCATTGAGGACCGTCACCGGTACCTGAGTAAAGTTCTGGTCTTTTACGGGATTGTCTATACTGACCACTACAAGCCATATCATGACTGCAAGGATCAGCGCAAGAATCTTAAGACCGACATTATTTGTAAACACCCGGAAGAAGTCAGACAGCTTTTTTTTCATTTCGCGCTCCTCCCCTTCCGTACGTTTTTCATGCCTCTCTTTTCTATGACGGTTTTATTCTGGAGCTTTGTAAGCTCATCCCTTAAGGTATCCTGATTTACGTTTCTGGTAAGAGCGCCTCCCTGTGCTATCGAAACTCTCCCTGTCTCCTCCGATACGATTATGGTAAGAGAATCGGTTGCCTCAGAGATACCCACGCCGGCACGGTGCCTTGTTCCAAGTTCCTTTGACAACTCCATGTTCTCGGATAATGGCAGATAACAGGTTGCGGAAACTACCCTGTCGCCTTCCACTATGACAGCTCCGTCATGTAACGGCGTATTATGTTCAAAAATATTAATGAGTAACTGGCTTGTTACAACCGCATCTACTTCGATCCCCGTCCGTACATATTCGGTCAGCGGATCACTCTGTTTCATGACGATAAGCGCGCCGGTATGCGCCCTTCCCATCTCATAGCAGGCCCGGATTATCTCATTCATGGTCTTATCCGAAAAACGTTCGTTGACATTGGAGCCGTTAAAAGAGATCAGAGATGATATAAAATTCTTTCTTCCGAGGAAATCCAAAGCCCGTCTGAGCTCCGGCTGAAAGATTATGAGAACAGCCATCAACAGGACGTTCAGCCCGTTCCTGACAAGCCACAGTATCGTGGTCATCTGCAACAGGTAGGAGAGCAGCACGAAAGCGATGATTATCACAATGCCCCTCATGAGGGACCAGGCTCTTGTATCGCGGATCCACACCATTACCTCGTATACAAGAAAAGCGATTATGAGGATCTCCACATAATCGGTCAGG
The DNA here is from genome assembly GCA_024699045.1 of Lachnospiraceae bacterium. GTDB lineage: Bacteria > Bacillota > Clostridia > Lachnospirales > Lachnospiraceae > NK4A144. The sequence goes on from JAILQK010000025.1 coordinate 1,287, forward strand.
CCCATAACGGGTATTGAATCAAAACTGATGAAATTTCCTACCTTTGATATGACCTGTTGCATTTAATCATCATCCGCATCGTAGGTTCTTTTGGGTCTCTTTTCCTGAGACTTTATCTTCGGAACAGCTTTGACGTAATAGTAGTACCCATCGTCCTCAAACTGCACTCTTTCGGTTTTCGCATAATCCACGCTGAAATTAAACAATTTATAAATAAATGCGATAAGGGCGGACAGGATAGATCCCAAAAAAAGTCCCCCTATGCTGATATCCGCATCAAGCCTTATCGACAGCACCATCAGTGCGATAAGATCAACTGCGATCCCGGCTGCAATAGCGACCGTCCATGAATGCGGGAAGGAAAGCCTTCTTATAATACTTACGATCACTACCGTCAGCGCAAATGCTATCACATAAGCTATCATGGTATTGTTTTTTACGACACCGTCCAGCAAAGTCCTGAACCTCTCTACTGTAGTCGCTTCCGACATGCCTTTTATCATGCTCTCCGACTCGGAGATAAAATCCACCGTAAAATACGCCACCGCTCCGAAGCCGACTGACAGCGCCGAAAGTGGAGAGCCTTTGAGACCGTATATGACAGGCATTACATGTGGCACCCCAAACACAAAGCCCAGCGGGGTAAGGAGCACCGCCATGGTATCCTTGGGGGTAAAGCGGAAATACAGCAAAAACATCAGAAGAAAAACTGCCAGGACAATGATCGCCGCCTCTAAAGACAAGGCATAGCTATGCAGGATCACGAACAATGAAGAAAAGAACACGATCATTCCCGGAGGCATAAGAGCGCACAGCAAAGAAACGGCTACCACGATCGTCATGGAATCGAGTCTCTCCATATAGCCAAGCTTGGAATTGACCACCGAAAGCGCGATCAGCGCTAGAACAAAGCGCAAAACGGCCTTGATCAACGTTTCATAACGGCTTACGATCTCTTCAATATAATCCCTGATCTCAAAAATCCCGTTCATACCCATACTTCCTACATATTAAGCAATTCTCTCAAGGCATAATTGTAATCATTCAGATGCTTTTTTGCCCAATCATATCTGAATGAATAAACAACATAAGCAATGATACCGAATGCCCCGGCAAATATCACATATGCGGTGACCAGCTTCCTGCCGGTGGCCATCAGATCCATCGTATAAATCTCCTGTAACAGATGGTCTATGCTGTAATATACATATAAAGCTATTATCAGAAAGTACGCTACGGTCGCCGATACTATGGCTCTTACCACGTTGAGACACACATAATCACTGCGAAAATAATTACATATCCGTATGGCTTCTTTCCCTTCATTTTCCTCAAAAGAAGCCATACGGGTCATTAGTTTTACTTTATCGCCGTCAATCTGCTCTTTCACTTAAGGAACCTCATTGCAGGATTATTCCTGTTATCCTTCTTGGGCTCCGCCACGGGTGCCTGAGGTTTTGCAATGGAGGCATTAAGCCCATTTGCGAGTTCCGCCTTGCATTTCTCGCAATATCTTCCGGAATGGATCATCGTACCGCACTTCTCACACGGAATACCCACAGGCGAATCATCGGAAAAGATAAGCCTTTCCTCTCTTATCCACTGCTGAAGCTGTCCTGTGTCAACTTCACAATCTTCACAGATCTTAGGGATACTTGCCTTGGGATTCTCCCTGATATAGTTCTTTACATCATTAAATTTCTTTTCAAGATCTTCCTTGCATGCGGGACAGATAGGTACCCCGCCGATATAGTTAAAGATCTTCCCACATTTACGACAATTCTTAACGTTCATAGTCCCTCTCCTCTTTCTTCACTTATTCCGTCCTAAGTAGTCCTATACGGGAGCCCCTGCCGCAAGGGCAACAAAAAAGACTTTTTCTGCTCCGGCTTCTTTAAGCTCTGCCGCTACCGCATCCATCGTACTTCCGGTAGTATATATATCATCGACTATTATTACGTTCCTACATTTTACATCATGACTCACTATTTTGAAAGCCCCTTTGAGGTTTTTCATTCTCTCCGTGCGGCTAAGCTCTTTCATGGGCGGGGTATGCCTGCTTCTTATGATCATCCCTTCCTCTACGGGTATCCCTGTATACCCGGAAATGCTCTTCGCTATGAGAGATGCCTGGTTATATCCTCTGTCCTTTTGCTTCTTTTCCGAAAGAGGAACCGGGATAAGGCAGTCTGCCCTGCATCCGCAGATGAACCTTCCAAGTCTTTCCGCTATGTCCTTCCCGTAAAGATCAGCGTATTCCCTTCTGCCATGATACTTGAATCTTATGATCGAAGCCCTTACCTCATCATTATATACATAAAGAGCTCTTCCCCTTTCAAATTCATGATCGGTGTTCATGCAATCCCTGCAGTACTCATCGTCCGGTCTCAGCAGCGGCTTTCCGCATTTAAGACAGTGACCCTCTCCTATATATGACCGTCCGCAGCCTCTGCATTTCAATTCTCCGAACTTGACTACGCTGTCACAGAACGGGCAGCGTCTGGGAAACAATATATCAAATATGAGATCCGATATCCTTGATCTCGCGTATCCTCCTCTCAAGACCTGTATATCTGCTTTCCTCCCTCTCGTTACGGATCATCATGTTTACGGTATCCTCGGAACCTAATATGCAGACCATATGCTTTGCACGCGTGATCGCTGTATAAAGAAGGTTCCGGTTCATAAGCATCCTGGGGCCCGAAAGCAACGGAAGGATAACCGCTCTGTATTCACTCCCCTGGGATTTGTGTATGGTAATGGCATAGGCCAGCTCCAGATTTGAAAGCGCCTCGCCCCTGTATCGGGCCTCCCGGCCATCGTCAAATCTTATATATGCCTCCTCAGATGAAACAGAAAGGACCTTTCCTATGTCCCCGTTATATACTCCTTTGCCTGTTTCAAGAACCATACCCTTTCCGTTGGTAAGCTCCCAGTCCATCTCGTAATCGTTTTTTGTCTGCATGACCTTATCCCCGCTCCGGAGGATCCCGTTTACGGTTCCAAGCTCCCTTTTATTTGCGGCTGACGGGTTGAGTGCTTCCTGCAGTCTGAGGTTAAGATTTTCTACGCCGAGCACCCCCTTTCGCATAGGGGTCATAACCTGTATATCCATCGGTTCACAGCTTAAATGTCCCGGGAGTTTCCGACTTATAAGATATACGATGCCCTGTATTATCCTCTCCGCATCGTTTCTTTTCAGGAGGAAAAAGTCTTTATTCTGCTCATTGAAATCTATACTGCGGCCCTCTATCACAGAGTGCGCGTTCCTTACGATCGCAGATGCCTCCGACTGCCGGTATATTTTTGTCAGCCGGGTCACATGAAAACAGTCCGAGGCTATGATATCCTTCAGCACGGCGCCCGGACCCACAGACGGCAGCTGATCAGCATCCCCTACGAGAATGACCCGGGTTCCCGGAACTATTGCCCTTAAAAGCGAACGAAAGATATAGATATCCACCATAGACATTTCATCGACTATGATGACATCCGTCTCCAGAGGATTGTCACTGTTATGCTCAAAGCCCGATACCGGCTTCCCCTCTACGACCATGCCCACGCCCAGGAGTCTGTGGATCGTCTTCGCTTCAAAACCCGTAGCCTCCGTCATCCGTTTTGCAGCCCTTCCCGTAGGTGCTGCAAGTGTGATATCAAGCCCCTGCTTTGTATAATACCGGATGATAAAATTAGTGATAGTCGTCTTTCCTGTTCCGGGTCCTCCGGTTATCACTGATACCGTATTGGAGATCGTCCCCGTGACCGCCTCTCTTTGAGCATCCTCCAGGGTTATATCCAGCTCACGTTCAATCCTGCTTACCTCATCCAGGATATTTCTGTCAGAAGAGCTATCCGGTATATCCAGATCCGTAAGCAATCTGGCTGTCTCTGTTTCGGCATAATAAGCCCCCTCCCCATAATCGAGCAGGGCTCCGTTTGTTTCCTCCCTTATTACCTGTCTGTCTATGGAAAGTGAATCCAGTCGTGAAACTATAAGCTCCTTCTCGACTCCTAAAAGTCTTTCGGCTTCCGTTATCAGATCGTTTTCAGGCATGCATAAGCTTCCGGATCCGGCCGCTTCCGCCAGAAGATATAATATGGCAGATCGGATCCGGTACTCGGATCCCTTTTCTATCCCTACGTCGGATGCTATGCGGTCGGCGGTGATAAAGCCTACTCCGTCGATATCATCTATCATCCTGTACGGATTTGTCCTTATGATCTCATACATCTGATCCTTATATTTCTCATAGATCTTCTGTCCGAGATTCGCAGAGATGTCGTATTGGGATAAAAAAGACATCGCCTGGCGGCTTCCGGCTTTTGACTCAAAGGCTCCGGATATCTCTATCGCCATTCGCATTGATATGCCCTTGATTTCGGAAAGCCTCTCCGGCTCCTCTTCGATGATCCGAAAACTGTCTTCTCCGAATTTAGAAACGATGCGTTTTGCCAGTCCCGGCCCAACCCCCTTTACCGCGCCGGATGACAGATATCTTAAGATCGACGCTGCGTCATCCGGTGGAGCTATGGTATATGATCTGACTGAAAACTGGGTTCCGTACTTGGGGTTTTCTTTTATCTCCCCTTCAAAGGTAACGGATTCTCCCTTGTCTAATTCCGGGAGCGATCCGACACAGACATACTCTCCTCCATCATCTGCATTGAAGGAAAGTACGGTATATAGATTCTCGGGATTGCGAAAGATTATATGATCGACGATGCCGTTAAGCTGCATCTATCACGATTCTTCTTTTATGTCAGTCATTCCGTTCTCGGCAGCCGTCTGTGCCGCTTTTGCATCTATCTCTTCGGGACTCTGACCGATATTGCGTTTCATCTGTTCATAAAGCATCCTTGCAAGACCTAATCCTTCCTGCTCGGTAGTCTTGGATGCATATTCCTTTACCAGATTATCTTTGTAATAATCCACAAGTGTACTGTTGGAGCCGGTGTCCAGCGGATCCTCGGGCACCGTCGCCATCATCTGTTTGTACATCTGCTCCACAAAGTAACTCTCAAACTGCTTGCAGGCATCCATGAGCTTGGCATCATCTGCCGATGTCTCTCCGGTACTTCCGTTCTTCCTTCCGGCCTCGGATACATCTGACAGCATGTTTTTGAGCTTTGCGGTATTGGCATCGGAAACCGCCTGACTTGATAATGTTGTCATATAACTTGTATCAAAATCCATTCCTTATATTACCTCTTCAGCTGATTCGCTGTCTGCATCATATCGTCCGTTGTCGTGATGGCCTTTGAGTTAAGCTCATATGCCCTTTGGGCCACTATGAGATTTACCATCTCGTCAGCAACCTGGACATTTGATCCCTCAAGATACCCCTGACGGATAACGGATTTTTCAAGATTGTTGTTGGTAGCCTCATTCATTGGCTGACCCGATGCTGCGGTAACGGAGTATAAGGAATCCCCTTCTTTATCCAGACCCTTGGGGTTCTGGAACTGTGTCATCCCTATCTGCATCCCTGCTATAGGCTGGGGATTGTTATTTGCATCCGGATAGCAGACCTGCCCGTTCGCATCAACGGTAACACGGTTGGCAACATAATCTCCCGTTAATACTATGGGCTGTCCGTTTGTGTTGAGCACCGGCAGTCCATCGGAATTTGAAAGAGCCAGTCCGCCCCCCGCATTTAGATTAAAGTTGAATTCTCCGTTTCTGGTATAGTAGGTCTGTCCGTCGTTTCCCCTGACCGCAAAGAATCCCTTGCCCTGTATGGCAAAGCTGGTCTGACTCTCAGACTCAAGCAGGGCTCCGTTTGTGAACTGCGATGTGATCGATGAGTTTCTTACCCCGAGTCCAACCTGTGCCCCTATAGGCTTCTGCTCAGCATTTGCCGTTGTGGTCCTGGTCTGCATCGTCTGGTACAGAAGGCTTTTGAATTCGTTTGTTTCCGTCTTGTACCCTACGGTATTTACGTTCGCCAGATTGTTTGCAATGGTATCTACATTCTGCTGCTGGGCGATCATTCCCGTCGCCGCCGTCCATAGTGATCTTACCATAGCCTATACCCTCCCGTATGAGTTGCTATCAGCCTAATTTGCCAAGATTGTTAACGGCTATATCAAGTGAATCATCCATTGTTGTGACGATTTTCTGATTTATCTCATATTGCCTGTTTACCGCTATCATATTTACCATCTCCTGCACAGTCTCCACGTTTGACTGCTCAAGATATCCCGAATAGATCTGGGCATTTGAAGGGATCTCCGTAGCCCCGTCTATGGTCTGCCACATATTCTCTCCGTATTTCTCAAGGAAATAATAATCCGTCCCTTCAGGATTTCTTTCAAAATCGGTGGTCCCTATCGTAGCGAGTACCTGGGGGTTGTCCCCCTGTGTAATATTTCCCTGTCTGTCAATTGTAGTGGGCTGCATCGGATCTATCGTAATATGGTTCCCGTTTGTATCAAGCACATAATCACCGTCTTTGGTAACGAGAGTCCCGTTATTGGTAAGTGTAAAGGATCCGTCCCTTGTATATTTAACAGATGTGTTCCCTGCTTTATCGGTAAATTCAATACGGAAAAAGCCCGAATCCGAAAGCGCCAGATCAAAAGTGTTCTCCGTTCCCCTGAAACCGCCTTCCGACCAATCTGTATAATTCTCCCCTATCTTCACCCCGGGCTGCATATTTCCCATGCGCCTTGACAGATACCATTCGGATGAATCCTGAAGCTTTACGGCCAATGCGTCCGCGAAGCTCTGGGATGTTGCTCCCTCTTTCTTAAAACCCGTTGTTGCCACATTTGCAAGGTTGTTTGTAAGAGTATCCATCCGATGCTGTTCGTTTATCATAGCGCAATGCGCCGTATACAGACCTTTTACCATAGATCAATCATCCTCCGTGTATCCTGCCATCGCATCCACGTATTTTCCTGTCCCGGCCGCGACCGCTGTCATGGGGTCCTCCGCCGTCATGGTATTTATTCCGGTTTTCTCTGTTATAAGCTCCTCGAGACCTCTTAACATGGCCCCGCCCCCCGTCAGCACGATCCCTCTTGATGCTATATCCGCCGCAAGTTCCGGGGGTGTGCGTTCCAAGACGCCATGTATCGCTTCTATTATCTGTGCCGTTACTTCTCTCAAAGCTTCCTCTGTCTCTTCCGAAGAGACCTTTACGGTAACGGGAAGACCTGTCAACAGGTTCCTCCCTCTTATATCCATATAATCAACCTCGGGTGTCCTGAAGACACATCCTATATGGATCTTCAGATCTTCTGCCGTTGGCTCTCCGATAAGGAGATTATGCTTCTTCCTCATGTAACGGACGATAGCATCATCAAAATCATCTCCCGCCACCTTTATCGAGGTGGACTCAACAGGACCTCCGAGAGAGATGACTGCTATATCCGACGTTCCTCCGCCTATATCGACCACCATGTTCCCGCATGGTTTTGTAATGTCTATCCCGGCTCCTATCGCTGCGGCTATAGGCTCTTCGATGATCTTGACATCTCTGGCGCCGGCCTGATATGCCGCATCCTCAACCGCTTTTCTTTCAACCTCCGATGCCGCAGACGGTACTCCGACACACACTCTCGGTTTTCTGAAAGTTCTCTTACCTACCGCCTTTTGTATGAAGTGCTTCAGCATCTTCTCGGTTACCGTATAGTTCGATATGACCCCCTGCCTCATGGGTCTTATTGCCACTACATTGCCCGGTGTACGCCCGAGCATCAGTCTTGCCTCCTCGCCTATGGCCATGATCTTGTTGCTGTCCCTGTCAAAAGCCACTACGGAGGGTTCCTTCAGTACGACTCCCTTGCCTCTGATATATACGAGCACGCTTGCCGTACCAAGATCTATACCTATATCAATACCGCTCATTGTTTCCTCGTTTCAATCTGTTTTATCACTAATCCTAAAAAGATAGGATAAACTAAAATCAGGAAACTTTCAATGTATCTTAAAAATAACATCTGTGCGACTATTCTATGCAAAAAAGCACGGCTGCAATATTCATGCATCCGTGCTATCATGATCCGTCCGTGTATTCATTATATCGGCATGTCGGGGATATTTCTGAACCCCTTTTTTCCGATATTTCGATTTATTTTGATCTTTTCAATATAGCCGCGATATATTTTCCGGTGTAGCTCTTTTTATCACGGGCCACCTGTTCGGGAGTCCCCGACGTGACGACCGTCCCTCCTCCGTCTCCTCCTTCAGGTCCCATGTCAATGATATAATCTCCGCATTTTATCACATCCAGGTTATGTTCTATTATCACTACCGTATTTCCTGCTTCAGCCAGACGGTCAAGTATTGTTATAAGCTTTTTTACATCATCGAAATGAAGTCCGGTTGTAGGCTCATCCAGAATATATATGGTCCTGCCGGTTCCCCGCCTGGAAAGCTCGGTCGCCAGTTTTATCCTTTGCGCCTCGCCTCCGGACAGCTCGGTAGAGGGCTGTCCCAGCTTAACATATCCCAGTCCGACATCATAAAGGGTCTGTATCTTGTTCTTTATCGTCGGCACGTTATCAAAAAAGGCCAGTGCCTCTTCTACCGTCATTCCCAGAACGTCTGCGATATTTTTGCCTTTATACGTCACATCCAGTGTTTCCCGGTTGTATCTTTTTCCGTGACAGACATCACAGGGAACATAAACATCGGGAAGAAAGTGCATTTCGATCTTTATGATGCCGTCTCCGCTGCAGGCCTCACATCTGCCGCCCTTGACATTAAAAGAAAAACGGCCTTTTCTGTAACCTCTGGCTCTCGCCTCGGAAGTATTTGCAAAAAGATCCCTGATCAGGTCAAATACTCCGGTGTATGTTGCCGGATTGGACCGGGGAGTTCTCCCGATAGGGGACTGGTCTATATCTATGACCTTGTCCAGCTGTTCAAGCCCTTTTATCCCGTCCGAAGCTCCGGGAAGGATGCGGGCGCGGTTCAGCTCTTTAGCGGCTGTCTTATAGAGGATCTCATTAATAAGCGATGATTTTCCCGATCCCGACACCCCGGTAACTATTGTCATCACCCCGAGAGGGATCTTCACATTTATGTTTTTAAGGTTGTTTTCCCTTGCCTTTTTTATCTCTATCCAGCCGGTGGGTTTCCTTCTTTTTTTCGGCACCGGTATGCTGAGCTCACCGGAAAGATATCTTCCTGTCACGGATTCTTTGACCTTGGAGATCTCGTCTGCTGTCCCCTGGGCTACGAGCATTCCTCCGTGCATACCCGCTCCCGGACCTATATCTATGATACGATCCGCTTCCCTCATCGTATCTTCGTCATGTTCTACTACTATCAGGGTATTTCCGAGGTCTCTGAGCTTTTTGAGCGTCCCCAGAAGCTTGTCGTTATCCCGTTGATGAAGCCCGATAGAAGGCTCATCCAGTATGTATGCCACTCCGACCAGTCCGCTTCCGATCTGCGTAGCAAGCCTTATCCTCTGGGCCTCGCCTCCGGACAGGGTCCCCGTGGCTCTTGAAAGTGTCAGGTAATCCAGTCCGACATCGTTCATAAACCTTATCCGTGAGTGGATCTCCTTTATTATCCGGTGCCCTATCAGCTGCTGCTGTTCGGTGATCGTCCCGGGGATCTCATCGAAATATGAGAGCAATTCTTTTACGGACATTTCCGTCAGCTCATATATATTCTTATCATCAACTGTGACCGCGAGTGATTCTTTTTTTAATCTCTGCCCCTTGCAGGTATCACAGGGTGATATCCTCATGTACTGCTCGTATTCTGCCTTGGCCGATTCTGAAAACGTCTCGCGGTACCGGCGTTCCATGTTCTTTATCAGTCCTTCAAAGGCATCATCGTATACTCCCTCGGAACGCTGCCCTTTGTAGTGTACTTTTACTATCTCTCCTCCTGTCCCGTAGATAAAGATGTGACGGATCTTTTCCGGAAGTTTCTCATACGGAGTATCGAGAGAAAAGCCGTATTTTGAGGCAAGCGCCTCCAAAAGAGCATGCCCGTAGCTTCCCGGCTCTTTGGAATTCATCCACCCCATACAGCTTACGCACCCCTCATTGAAAGAAAGCGTCTTGTCGGGGATCATGAGATCTTCATCAAATTCCATTTTATATCCCAGGCCGGCACACGTCGGACATGCTCCGAACGGATTATTGAAGGAAAAGCTTCTGGGCTCCATCGGGGGTATCGATACCCCGCAATCCGGACAGGAAAAACTGTTTGAGAATGAAAGCGTCTTTTCTCCCTGATCAACATCCACATCAAGCAATCCGTCGGATATTTCCAGCACATTTTCTATGGAGTCGGCCAGTCTTGTCTCTATTCCGGCTTTTATAACAAGACGATCCACCACGATCTCGATGGTATGCCTTATATTTTTGTCCAGTTCTATATCTTCCGACAGCTCATAAAGGGATCCGTCGACTACGGCCCTGACATATCCGGATTTTCTGGCTCTTTCCAAAACCTTCTCGTGACGTCCTTTTTTCCCCCTGACTACAGGGGCGAGCAGTTGGATCTTTGTTCTCTCGGGAAGCTTCATCAGGATATCCGCCATCTGATCCGCGGTCTGTCTTTCTATAGGTTTGCCGCAATTCGGACAGTGCGGTATACCGATCCTGGCATACAGCAGTCTCAGATAATCATATACCTCGGTGACCGTCCCGACTGTGGATCTGGGATTCCGGTTTGTAGATTTCTGATCTATGGAAATAGCCGGTGGAAGGCCTTCTATTGAATCAACGTCCGGCTTATCCATCTGTCCCAAAAACATGCGCGCATAGCTGGACAGGGACTGCATATATCTGCGCTGGCCCTCCGCATATATCGTGTCAAACGCAAGCGAGGACTTTCCCGATCCGGAAAGTCCTGTCATGACAATAAGTTCATTTCTGGGAATATCGACAGACAACGATTTCAGATTATGCTCTCTTGCGCCTCTTATTTTAATGTATTTCCTTACATCAGCTTCTTTATTCTTCATATCTCCTCTTTTCGTTCATCTCTCATTCCTGCTTCACAGGGCAGTATTTTTTTACCATGCTCGCAGTGAATTCCGGAGACCATCTTGTAACGATCGTAGAATCATGATCCAGGCCTCTCTTTCTGAGGCTTGCAAGCTGCTCTATATACTGCAATGTGACTTTTTTTGATATTTTGGATTCGCCCGAATTTCTGTCATGGAATTCGTACGGGATCTCAACGACCAGACTGTATCTGCACATGGCAAGCACCTCGACCATGATCTTCCAGCCGATCGGATCAAGCTCGGCCCCTTCAAGCATATCCTTTCTGAACATAAACAACCCGGATGTCGGATCGGATATGTTGCGAAGTGATGAAAGCGCTGCCTTACCCATCCATCTGGCAGTACCGGAAACAAATTTCCTGACTATATCAAGCCCTCCGTCCGACCCGCCTCTGATCAGTCTGGATGGGATGCATATATCTGCTCCCGAGAGCATCGCTGCGTACATGGGACGAAGGATTTCCGGCGGATGCTGAAGATCCGCATCCATACACGCAAGAAAAGCCCCGTCAGACATCCTGAAGCCTTCGATAACCGCCGTAGCGAGTCCTGTCTGTGCCGCTCCTTCCCTGTGATGATACCGGCAGTTGGGATTCTTTTCACAAAGCCTTTTCAATACCTCCGGTGTCTCATCGTTCGAATCATCTATAAACCAGATATTATGCTCTATGCCTGATAACGCCTCGTCTATCTTTTCGGCGAGTTTTTCCACATTTCCGGCTTCGTTGAATGTAGGTACCACTATCGACAGTTTTTTTGACATCATCCTTCCTCCCGGTATCGCACTTCCTGTCTGCTCCCCTATTATAACAGCCCGACCGCTAAACGGTATACCCGATCCTATTACGAGCCCCCGGCGATCTGTGCCTTTTTGAGATCGATCATCTGATCCCGAAGCATTGCCGCCGACTCAAAATCAAGCTCGGCCGCAGCTTTTTTCATCTGTTTCTCTACTTTTGCTATCAGTTTTTCAAGCTCGGCCGCAGTCATTGATTCCGGATCCTTTTCCAGCTCATATTCACTCTTTGCCACTGTTTTCGAGATGGAGATCAGATCTCTTACGGCCTTTTTGATCGTCTGCGGTGTGATCCCGTGCTCTTCGTTATATCTTTGCTGTATTTCGCGCCTTCGCTCGGTCTCATCGATACATTCCTGCATTGAACCGGTGATCTCATCCGCATACATTATAACATGCCCGTTGGCATTTCTTGCCGCCCGGCCAACTGTCTGGATCAAAGATGTCGCCGATCTCAAAAATCCTTCCTTATCCGCATCGATTATCGCTACCAGAGAGATCTCGGGAATATCCAGCCCCTCTCTCAAAAGGTTGATCCCGACAAGGACATCAAACACATCCAGTCTCATATCCCTGATTATCTGCGCCCTCTCAAGTGTATCGATATCCGAGTGAAGATACTTAACCCTTATGCCAATCTCTCTTAGATAATCCGTCAGATCCTCGGCCATTCGTTTGGTAAGTGTCGTTACCAATATCTTTCCGTTATCTTTTGTCTCTTTATTTATCTCGGAGACAAGGTCATCTACCTGGCCCTCGGTAGGTCTTACCGAGATCTCGGGATCCAAAAGCCCTGTCGGCCTGATTATCTGTTCGGTCCTAAGGAGCTCATGATCCTCCTCGTATTGTGACGGAGTAGCCGATACAAACAGCACCTTGTCGACATGCATCTCCCATTCCTCAAAAGAAAGGGGTCTGTTATCCTTGGCAGAGGGTAATCTGAATCCGTATTCCACCAGAGATGTCTTGCGGGACTGATCTCCGTTATACATGCCTCCGATCTGAGGTATGGTTATATGGCTTTCGTCTATGATTATGAGATAATCGTCCGGAAAGAAATCCATAAGCGTCAGGGGCGCTGAGCCCGGCGCTCTTCCTGCCAAAGGTCTGGAATAATTCTCTATCCCGGAGCAGAACCCGGTCTCCCTCATCATTTCTATATCAAAATTCGTCCTCTCCGAAATACGCTGTGCCTCGATCAGCTTATCCTCAGACTTAAAATACCTTACTCTTTCCTCCAGCTCCTGCTCTATCACCGCTATACCGCGCTCCATTTTTTCCTTAGTCACGACATAATGTGATGCGGGAAAGATCGCTGTGTGCTTTAATTCCGATTTCGGATGCCCCGTGAGCACATCAAACTCCAGGATCCTGTCTATCTCATCCCCGAAAAATTCCACCCTGATCCCGGTATCATCCGATTCTGCGGGAAAAATATCCAGTACATCTCCGTGAACACGGAAAGTAGATCTCTTGAAATCCGTCTCAGCCCGGTCATATCTTATCTCTATCAGCTCATGAATGACTTCATCCCTGTCCTTCTGCATCCCGGGTCTTAATGAGATCATCATATGCATATAGTCATCGGGGGATCCCAATCCATATATACAGGATACCGACGCCACAACGACAACATCATTTCTTTCTGACAGAGCGGCAGTCGCGGACAGTCTCAATTTATCTATCTCATCGTTTATGGAAGAATCCTTTTCTATATAGGTATCCGTGGAAGGAACGTACGCTTCGGGCTGATAGTAATCATAATAGGACACAAAATACTCGACAGCGTTCTCGGGGAAGAACTCTTTCATTTCCGAGTACAACTGGCCGGCGAGAGTTTTGTTATGGCTTATGATCAGTGTCGGCTTGTTAAGGGCGGCTATCACGTTAGCCATCGTGAAGGTCTTGCCCGATCCGGTAACGCCAAGAAGAGTTTCAAACTGGTTGCCCTGCCTGAAACCCTCAACAAGTTCTTTTATGGCCTGCGGCTGATCGCCTGTAGGCTGATATTCTGAATGAAGTTTAAAGTCCATTTCTTAAAAATACCCTCAAAATCCATAATAAAAAAGTGGTCTATAAGCCAGGAAATTGTCCGCTAATAATACCTCGAAGGATACACTATTTAACAAAAAACGGTAACACGGACAATTGCCTCACCCAAATCTGCATTTTAAAACTAAAAAACCGGATAGGACCAGATGAAATATATGTACCATTTGATACTATTATTTCCATTATACAACCCAGAAAGCAGAAAATGGCACACTATGAATAGTATACCATTTTCCGGGCTTTTTTCAATGCGTATCGAACATTTGTTTGTATTTTATTTAAAATACTTGTCTATGTCAATCTTCACGTCGGTGCAATCTTCTTTTTTATCATCAGGTCGCACCATTTCTATATAATCCTCCAGTTTATCAAGTTTGCATCCTTGGGACTAAATCCCGCTTAATCCATAGATCGATTATCTTGCGATATTATTCACTATCGATTGAAATCGTCATATCTTCTTTTCCAAGCATTTTAGCAAGTTCATTTTCATTCTTATCTGTTATACGTCCAAGACGAGTATATGCCCAGGAATTAGAACCATAGAAAACAACGATCTGATTACCGGAATAGAGAACTATGTCTCCGGCTTCTGTCGTGGTCTGCACATCGTTTCTCGGAAGGCTCGTTCCTATAGAGCCAACCTGTTCAAAACCTCCGTACATGGACATCCGGATAGACAGCGGTTCTTTCGAAACAAGATCCATAAGTGCATCCACAGATTCATTATCTTCCCACTCTACGGAAACTACTTCTCCATTTATTGTCAAAACCATCGTATCTGCCTCCTGCTCAGGTTCATTGTCCTGAACTATCTCTGTTTCACCGACCTCAGATTCTGTCGTCACTTCGCCGGCTTCATTAACAGCTTCCGCATCCTCTGAGGCAGTTATTGTAACAGGTTCTGTTTCCTGTGATCCAGTCGGTGATTCTTTCACATTCCCGGTTTGTCCGCACGCAGTCACAGACACCAGTATCACAAATGCGAATAAGATGACGCCTATTTTTCTTCCCTTATTCCAGAGCCCTTCCAAACTGATATGCTTCATCTTTCTCTATATCCTTTCCGTCTGCCTCTCCCGGATCTGAGATTCCTCCACAGAACAATGATCCGGCAAACTCGGCCTTTTCAAAGCAGTCCACCCAGCCCTGAAGCCCACTTACTGCTTTCTCCGGTACAAACTCCTCGTCTTCAGCTGCTGTGGAAAGCATATAGACCTTACGAAACTTATAATCCGATGGATAAAGCGGATTCAGCCTGTCAAGGAGTGTCTTCATCTGCCCGCTCATCTCGTAGTAATAGATCGGTGTGGCAAAAACAAGCGTATCTGCATTTTTTACCTTCTCTGCAATTTCTTTGGCATCGTCCTTCAGAACGCACTGCTGCGTCTTCTGGCAGGCAAGACAGCCGATACAAAAACCGATCTTCTTACCCTTAAGGCTGATATGCTCCACCTCATGTCCGGCATCCTTAGCACCTGCGATCAGCTGCTCCGTCAAGATATCCGAATTGCTCTTTGCCCGCAGGCTGGTTGAAATAACAATCACCTTACTCATAATGACCTCCCTTACTGCAGATACTGCTCATAAAAA
>JAILQK010000038.1 GCA_024699045.1 Lachnospiraceae bacterium
CGATGAAGTCGATAACACCAGGAAACTCTGGGCAAGAGTCATAATGCCTTCGAGCGGTGGCTCATGGGGGCATTATTTTATTCCCGAGGTTGGGGATCTGGTGCTCGTGGCTTTCGAACAGGGCAATATAGAGAGAGCCTATGTCATAGGATGCATCCCCAAGACTAACGATAAGATACTGACTTCCTCAAAGAACGAAAAGAACCAGTACAAGAAGATCGTTACCAAGAACGGGAATTCCATAATCTTTGAAGACGTGACCGAAGATCAGGACGGCGGAGGTCAGGCCGGAGGAGGCCAGGCAGCCGGCGGTCAGGGCGGCGGTGAGCCCGGGATGAAGGATAAGATGCGGTTTCATACCGCAAAGGAGCTTCACCGCATAAATCTCGACAATGAGAAAAAGCTCATAGAGATCTCCGATAAGGCGGGGAAGAACTTCATCAAGTTAAATACGGATGAGGAAAAAGGGCTCGTAGAGATCACCGCCGCGAAAAAGCTTTCCATCAAGGTAGGTGAGAACATCAGCCTTGAGATGAACGGCGAGACCGGAGCGGTCACTGTAAAGGCCAAGAAATTTACGGTTCAGGCAGACGAGGCCATCAGCATCGAGAGTCAGAGCCGCGCGGAGTTCAAGGGCGCAAATGTCAAGGTAGATGCGGGAGGAAGCCTGAAGCTTTCGAGCGGAGGACCCGCAGAGGTTTCGGGGACTCCGGTCAAACTGGGATAAGGGGCAGGAATAAGGTATGGCTAATAACAGTTTTTTGGGAACGGGAATGAAGTTTCCTCCACAGATCGATCCGGCAACCGGGAGATTTACCACCGTATCGGGGAATCAGTCCGTAAAGGAAGCGCTGTATATCATCCTGATGACTCAGACCACGGAGAGATTTATCCGTCCTGATTTCGGAAGCGATATAATGGGTTATACTTTTATGGATACCAACACCACGATGCTCTCCATCTTCAGGAGAGACATAATGGAAACGATATTCCGGCATGAGCCCAGGATATCCGATCTTGAAGTGGAGACGGAATATAATGAGGCGCAGGGCGCAGTCATCATAAATGTCAACTATATGGTATCGGAGACCAACACAAGAGATAATCTGGTGTTCCCTTTCTATCTGGACAGAGGCAGCAGTCCCGAAGAGGAGCCCGAGGAAAACAGGGACAGTGACTATTATGACGGAGAGGTCGGAAACACCATGATGGAGGATGACGGGTTTTGAAGATTGACAACCGTAAAATAGAAGATATAGAAGAAAAGATCGGCAGACTTGCCCATGAGTATACTCCCGAGTGGAACTACGACACGGAAGATCCCGATATCGGCTCTACGATAGCGAGACTCTTTGCGGTTCAGATGAAGGAGAATATCGATCTGGAGAACCGCATGCTGGAGCAGTATCACGCCGAGTTCATCAATATGCTCGATCTTTCACTGAAACCCGCAAAGCCCTCCGGCAGTATAGTACAGTTCGATCTTATCGAAGGGACGATAAGCGGGACCCATATAAGGAAGGGAACGAGGCTTGTCACGGGAGAGGCGGACCTTGGCGGCGAGCAGGTGATATTCGAGACCGACCGGGAGATCTATGTCACGAATTCACGTCTGGTCGATGCCTTTATGACCGACAGGGAGGATGCGACCTTCGTGCCTTTGCTCGGAGATTACGCACCGGTGCCTCTGATCGACGGAGTCGAGGAAGTCAGTGAAGAAGAGAGCTTTGAGGAGCAGGAGGAGCAGGAGACGCAGACTTCGGTCATAAAACGGCTCAAGCCCTTTGTTCTTTTTTCTGAGAGCGGTAATATCGCCCGCAGCGCAATGGCGCTTTATCACGAAAGTCTCTTTGATATAGAGGATGAGCCGATCTATATCCGTTTTGAAGGAAACGATGATTTTGCCGGGAAGCTTTCCGGCAGTGAATACCGTTTCAGATATTACACGAAACATGGCTATTCGGATTTTGACAGTGTCCGGCTTTTGGAGGACGGTCAGACGATAGAGCTCAAAAAGCACGAGGAAAACCGGCATCTGATAATAGGCGGCAGGAGTTATGCCGTGATCATAATAGAAGCTCTGGATACGATAAAAGCAAATATCGAGCTTTCCGGAATAGGGCTTTCGTCATCCGGACTTGCAAGACCCGCGGAGTTTGTCAGTGACGGCAGTACCGATCTCGACAGATCGGGATTTGCTCCGTTTTCGGATGTGCTGTCCGTCTATAACGAGTGCTACATCGGACACGATACTTATTTTTCGAAGGCGGGCGCAAAGATCACGGTGCGTTTCCGCACGGAGTACAAGGACAGGGGACTGTACCTTACAAAACAGGAAGAGGAGGCTATCCTCAAGATAATAAAAAAGAAGCCCAAGGTGCTTCCGGCCGATATCCCGGCGGATGCGTATGCCGATGAGATCGGGCTTGAATACTTCAACGGAGTCGGTTGGAGAAAGCTTCCCTGCGGCAAGGACATTTCAAGGATATTTGCGGAGCCTTCGGCAGGGGAATATGAGATAAGCTTTATCTGTCCGGCGGACTGGGCAGCGACTCAGGCAGGGGCCTATAACGGAAGAGCCATAAGGATGAGGCTCATGAGATCTGACAACTGCTTCTTAAGACCGGGAGTCCACCATTATCCGGTGATATCCGATCTGAAGGTAGATTTCACCTACGAGGGCCATTTTGTGGATCCCTCGAGGTTCTTCAGCATTTCGGGAATGCAGAAAAAGGACATCACGGAGAAGCTCAAGACAGGCAAACCGTTTATCGCCATGGCGGGCGGAGATTATTCGGATGACGCGCTTTATCTCGGGTTCAACAGCAGGATGGAGAGCGGCCCCATAAGCATACATTTCGAGCTGGATGATGTGCTCAACATGAGCGCGATCAAATGCACCTATGAATACAGCAGCGAAAACGGCTTCAAGCATCTGAGAGTGGTCGACGGCACAAATGATTTCTCAAAGTCGGGAGATATTGTCTTCATGCCGCCTTCCGAAATGCATGAGATGTCGGTCGAGGGCAAGAGAAGATTCTGGATCAGGATCAAACGGAAGCATGCAGGCGGAGGCGACGAGGAGAGGAGATTCCTTCCCCGTGTGCGAAAGATCATGTTAAACGTCGTCTCGGTCTCCAACATCGTGACCGGGACAGAGGAGAATTATTATATCAGCGAAGCAACTCCCAATCAGAAGATCCGGCTGTCCACCGGGAACATACTGGACGCCGAGGTATGGGTCAACGAAAGGGATGTGATCACCAGCGAAGAGATTGACAGCTTTGTCATGGAGAGACCGGATGATATCAAGGTCGAAAGGGACCGGCTCGGTAATATATCGGCGGTATACGTCAGATGGACGGAAACGGACAGCTTTTTGAATGTTGCCGACAGACGGAGTTATATGATAGACAGGCTTACCTCGGAGCTTTGCTTTTCCGACGGAATAAGAGCGGATATCCCGAGGATCACGGATGATATCTCCTT
The DNA here is from genome assembly GCA_024699045.1 of Lachnospiraceae bacterium. Classification (GTDB taxonomy): domain Bacteria; phylum Bacillota; class Clostridia; order Lachnospirales; family Lachnospiraceae; genus NK4A144. The sequence goes on from JAILQK010000038.1 coordinate 3,490, forward strand.
TAAGGTCAGGACCAGATCCTGTGACGGGGAGAATGGCAATGTGCCGGCTTTCACTATCAATGAGACGGCGGCGACGGAGCTCTATATCGACAATGTGTCCAATCCCGTAAGGGCCTATGGCGGAAGCAACATGGAGACCACGGCGGAGGCCCTCCGACGGGGAGCAAACCTGATCTACGGACGGGGAAGGCTGGTGTCGACAAGCGATTATATCTTTACGATACTTGATTTTTCAAACAGCATAGACAAGGTGGGATGCATACCGGGAGAAACGGTATCGGGAACCGGCGGACCGGCCGATATCTCCTTTGTGCTGCTTATGAAGGATTTTGCTGACGGGTCGTTTTCATTTCACCGCATAGCGGGACCGCTCAAAAAGCATCTGACCTCGATCTCATCGATGACGATCTCACCGGATCATATCCATATCGTCGAGCCGATCTTTGTGAGCATATCCGTGACGGTCTGGGCAGAGCTTGAGGATATGAACGAGAGCTTCGAGACCCAGAATCTGATGACCCGTACCCTGTATGAGTATTTCAACCCGGTTTCAACCGCGGACAGCGAAGGGTGGCAGATCGGGGTGATCCCCAAAAAGTCTCAGATACAGATGAGGCTCGGTACGCTTAAGAGCAAGGCAAACATACGGAATATAGCGATCATCGCGCATTACGTGGATAAGGACGGAGAGCATGAGCTCGATATCGGGGATCTTAAGGAGAGCCCCTTCATGGTCGTGCATTCCGGAGAGCATAAAGTCAATATTGTCTACGGTTGATCTAAGGAGTGAAAAGTGCTTAGGATAGAGGCAGCAAGAGGAAGGACATACGAGGAAAGAATGGCGGACGCCGTTGCGTCGATCCCCCTTATTTCCGATGAGTGGACGAACCATAACCCTTCGGATCCCGGCATCACCATACTGGAAAATCTCATAGCTTTTGAGTCACTGCAGGGTGCCAGGGTAACGGATATAAGCGAGGAGACGGGAAGGGCGCTTCTGAGGATGGCAGGGTTTGTCCCGCATAAAGGAAAGTGCTCGCGGATGCTCCTTTCGGTCAAGGGACACGGCGGAAGGATCCATATAAAGGCCAATCAGAAATTCACGCTCGGCGCGATGGTTTTTGAAACGAAAAGACCGCTCGATGTGGGAGGCAATCACATTAAGGGAATATATTCCATGTACGACGGCAAGTTCCATGATTACAGCTACCTTGCGGACAGTGATTACATGATGCCGGCGCATTTATTCGGAGACGATCCCAGGATCGGAGACAGCGTTTATTTCATCTGTGATTCGCTGCCCGATGAAAAAGAAGAAACGTCATTTTATATCAATGTGGACTCCAGGTTCAACAGGAATCCGCTGACGGACAAGGCCGACAATATCTTTGCCGCGATGAGGTGGGAGTGCTACACGGAAGAGGGATTTAAGGAGATCAAGGTAAAGGATTACACCGGAGCCTTCCTCGTGAGCGGAGAGATCAAGATGAAGCTCGGCGGCGAGGAGCGTGCGGTATATAAGGGCACCCCGAAGGAAGGCTACTGCATAAGAGCGACCCTTACCAAGGCCGATTATGATGTAAGACCCAGGATCATGGAAGTGAACGCATTTCTGTTTGAGGTGTGGCAGAAGGACACCAAGGCTCTTTCACTGACCTTCCAGAGGACGGACAGCATACATGTCTCAAGCCCGCTGGCCGATGAGGGATATGTGCTCTGCTTCGGCAGGGAAAAGAAGGGAGAGTCTTACCGGAGGTATGAGCTTGCGCTCACGAAGCAGGAGAACGGCCGTTTCTGTCTCTATGAAAAGGGCAACAGCGGCAGCTTTACCGTTACTTTTGATAAGCGGATATACGGATACGAGCCTTCCAAGGTCAAGGATGCCGTAAAGATAGTCCTGTACAACGAAGAGGTGATGAGACAGTACCATGTGGGGCAGGTCCTCGGATATGATGATCAGGAGATAGAGCTTCCTTTTTCACATATCGTTCCCGAAAGCTTCAGCCTGATCGCAAAAAGAACCGATGAGAACGGGGAGGATATCTATGATTTTGTGAGACCCGGCAAGAAAGAAGACGATGCGCTCACTTATTATCTGTATGAGAATGACGGAAGGATAATCATAGAGGATGCGGGAGATTTCATAGGCGCGGAGCTTTACATAGGCGGGGTCGCTCTGACCGAGGGGCCGAAAGGCAATGTGAGAGCGGGAAATCTCTTTGAGGCCCCCGGACTCGGAAGAGGCAAGATCTTTTATAATCCCGGCAAAGGTACCGGGGGTGTCTTCAGGGAAAGGCTTGAGGATGTAAAGACCAGATTCCGCGAAGATGTATATACTCCGTACGCCTGTGTCACGGAAAAGGATTATGAGACCGTGACGGCGTCCACTCCGGGCCTTTGCATCAGAAAAGTGAGAGCCGTCATGGACGAGAATGAGAACCTGGTCCATATCTCGGTCATGCCGGGGGTAGATGAGCAGTTCCCGGCGCTTTCGGAGGTATACCGGAGGGCGATAACAAAGACGCTTTCGGAGAGACGGCTGATCACGACCCGTTTCTCGATACTGTCTCCGATATATGTGGGAGTGGCGGTAAGGGCTACGGTATATGTGAAGAGGCACTATCTGAATTTCAAGCAGCAGATCGAGGAGCGCCTCAGGAAATCGGTGGATTATATGGAAAGCAGCAAGAACTTCGGAGAGGTGCTCACCTTTGAGGAGGTCTTCACCGCGCTGGAGGAGCTTGAGTGTGTGGAGTACGTATATGAGCTCTTTATGAGGCCGGAGAATCTCAAGAATGCGGCGCTCAGGGATTCAAACATATATCCCGGCGAGAACTGCCTGCTCTATGCGGGGCACATCGATCTGGAAACCATAACATACGAGAAGTAAGGATAAGCAGATGCCAAAGTATTCGATCAGAAAGAACAGGATAAAAAGAGGGTGCGTGACAGGGCTTAAATGCACGGAGGATTCCCGTCTCATAATGGAACAGGATTCGATGTATCACAGTGTCTTTTTGAAAGGAATAGACGGCGGTGAGACCGGAAGAGGATGGGGAAGACTATATTTTGATGTAAAATGCTCTGAAAATGTGGTATATTGTATTTATGTCGCGGCTGCGGACTACAGGGATGATATGAGAGCAGCCGGGATAGAGGATCTGGACAGCTATCTGACCGATGCTTCCGTGGAGACTCCGGAAAAGACTTCGATGCTCAAACGGTTCGGAGCAAAGCGGTTCATGGGGGTGAATGACTGTCTGATCTATGATTTGAAGGGAAGATTCCTCTATCTGGCGATAGAGGTGATCGGAGAAGGTGAGCTTGAGATCTCCCGCCTTGTCGTTGACAGTGAGGGAGACAACTTCATGGCTACTTATCCCGAGATCTACAGAGAGCGCAACAGCTTCTTTCATCGATATATATCGATCTTTTCGAGCATATACAAGGATTTCGGAGAGGATATCGAGGCGCTTCCGCGGATCCTGGATATCGATACCTGCCCGGAGGAACTGCTGACGATATACGGCAGCTGGATGGGGATCGATCTGAACGGCGGATTTCTCGATGTAAAGGTTTTGAGGGCTCTCGTGAAGGAGGCTTATTCCCTTAATAAGATGAAGGGGACCAAGCGGGCGATCGAGCGGATCCTTGAGATCATCCTCGGGGAGAGGGCCATGGTCATAGAGCATAATCAGGTGCGTGGCTGGACCGGGCAGGAAAATACCGAAGTGCCGAAGAGCTTCAAGGCAAAAGGGATTTATGATGTGACGATCCTGGTTAATAAGCATCTTACCGAGGATCTCAGGCATCAGATACTCTTTGTGCTGGAGCAGTTCAAGCCGGTCCGGACAAGGATAAATATCACGCAGCTGGATGAAACTCCGATCACGGATTCAAACACCTATCTGGATGTCAATACCAGACTCCCGGAGGAAAGCGGAGCGGTGCTTGATGAGGAGTTTACACTGGACGGTACCATTGTTTTGAGTTAGGAGAAGATATGTATATTGAGGAGATAACGCAGGACGGAACTCTTCAGTTAAACGTGGAGGGAAACATAGATACAATTAACAGCCCTGAATTTCAGGATGCGGTGTTGAAAGCTTTTCAAAAAAGCAACAACGTGGTCATAAACATGGAGAAGGTTTCGTATCTGGCCAGTGCGGGACTGAGAGCGCTGATGCTGGGATCAAAAACCGCTTCATCGAAGGGCGGGACTCTTGTCGTGATAAACGTGCAGCAGTCCGTGGCTGATGTGTTCAGGGTTACAGGTTTCGATAAAGTACTGGATATCAGATAATGCCTGAAAGGATCGGGAACGGGATTGTGTTTCGGATGTTTCAATAAGGAGGAGACCGGTGCAAGATGAGTAATTTTCAAAAGATCCTGCTTGCGGGATCATGTATTTTTTTTGTAGCAACCATATACAGTTTTTTTTATCTTGAGATTTATCTCATCATAATTTTTTTATTGCTGCACAGTCTGTGCCTCCTATTCTTTTCTCTAAAAACCTTTTCCGAAGCAAGCCGGAGTGAAATGTCAATAGAAACCTATCATCAGGACATTGGAATGGAGCTGGCTCAGAAAGATAACCAGATCAATGATCTTACTGACAGACTGACCGAAAAAGAAAACCGGATAATCAGGGTGGAAAGGGACAACCAGAATCTTAAGACGGATTTCAAGAAGCTGCAGGATGACCTGCGCACGCTTGAGTCCGAAAAGAAAAACCTGCAGGAGAATGCGAGCAAGGAGTCCGAGAAGGGAAGCATCACGGGACTGCTCCCTCCGATCGATGAGGAAGACGGGCGCGAGACGATCAATATAATCGCAGTCGCAAAGGAGGCGAGCGAGGAGCTTTATGAGGACGCGAAGAAGGCAAACCTTCATGTGAATGTTTCGTCTCCCACGGATACGCTTCTGGTAAGAGCGGATTATAACCGGATCATCACTCTTTTCAGGAATATAATCGATAATTCGATCAAGTATATGAACAAGGCAGGATCGCTCGTGATAACGATCTCCACCATAGGTGATGATATCTTTATCGTGCTTAAGGACACCGGAGAAGGACTGCCCGAGGATGAGACGAAGCATATCTTCGAGCTCAATTACCAGGGATCGAACCGCATAAGCGGAAACGGTCTGGGGCTTGCCCAGGCAAAGGCCATAGTGGAAAGCTATGGCGGGACGATATATGCGAAAAGCACAGAGGGGAAGGGTATGGGGATCTATATCCAGATCCCGACCTGAGGTTTAGAGAATGGATCAATCACAGTCAAAAAAGATACTGATATTCGTGATCATTTTTTATATCCTCGTTACTGGCTCGGCGATCTGCGGACTGAGCCTTTCGGGATCGGTATTCCGTTTCCGGGGACAGGGATCCAATATCCTTGAATACTTTTCAAACCTTTGGTACGGAGAGGATGCGAGGCTTACACAGTCCGCGAACAAAAACGATCCGGAAAACAAGCTTGAGGGTCTGGAGGGGCTTACGGAAGAAGCATCGACGGAACCGGTGATGGAAGAGACATCAACGGAGCCGCCTTCGGAGGAGGTCATAGAGGAGCCTGCTTCCGAGGAGGTTACGGAGGAGGTTCCCTCAGAGCCGGAACCGGCAGAAGAGGAGCATTATTACTCATTCACTTCAAACAATACCACTTCGAGACTCCGCATGAGATCCGAACCCGGTGAGACCGCGGGGATATTGTATGAGCTTGAACCCGGGAGCAAGGGTTATGTGGTGGAGCTTGGAGACGAATGGTCAAAAGTTTCATATAACGGACATACAGGCTATTGTGCCAATGAATTTCTGTCAATGACTGAGATCTCAAAAGAGGAATACGATGATCTCGTGAGCCGGACAGACAATGCCGGCGGATCTGAAAATAGCGATACGACCGCAGGAGGGACTGACCAGACTGCCACTGCGGCAGCGGAAACCGCTCCGGCGGCCGTTACGGAAGCTGTTCCGGCAACGACTCCGGAAACCGCTCAGGCTCAGAGCACGGTCTCTTCGGGCACAGTTGAACAGGCAGCGCCTGTCGCTTCGGAGACGGCAGCGGCCGGCACGGAAGGTACTCAGAATTGAATCTTGACGACAGACTGAATTCGGACAGCAAAAGGGCGCAGGCGAAGGCAGATGCTTCCGACGGGTATTATGCCGAGGAACCGGACTGGCTCATATATAAGGAGAGAGAAAAGATGCCGTGGCTTAACAAGGACAAGGGCGTGTTTACGGAGACCGACAAGAAATCCCTGAACAAAAGACCGTCCGTTTTTGAGGCTACGACTGTGTTCGATACCGGTTCCGGATCGGATCGATAAGAGAGGCTGATTCAATGAAATATGATGAGAGTCTGAAGAACAAACCTTTTAAGAGCTACAATGAATACATGCAGTATATCTTTGACTGCGTCAATACCAGCATAGACCGTTATCTTGACAAGATGAAGGCTGTATATGCCAATGATGAAGGCGGATACAAGAACGTGCTCTATCCGGACCTGGAGCTTGCCGGCGATATGACCCGTAATCATGTGGAAAGATTCTATACCGAGGGTGAGGCTGACACGGACTCCGAAGATGACGGGACAGACGACGGCGAAGATGAGGACGAAGACGA
>JAILQK010000050.1 GCA_024699045.1 Lachnospiraceae bacterium
GACTCCACTACTACTAAATTCTTTGCCATTCCCCAATCCTCCGTTGGCATTTCGGATTTATCCGATCATATGACCGGTTTACGATACTCACGAAAATGGAGTGTACACCATAATTATTTGTGTTGCAAGATTATTTTATCCGGCAGGTATGTTTCGTTACTGGCCAAAAGCCCTGATCTCACGCGTCCGGAAGAATAAAAAAAACCGGATCTGTCCCGTTACGGACAAAGATCCGGTCTTATCATATGAGAGGGGCAGGCAGAAAGCTTTTATTCCACCTTTATGAAATCCGAAAAGCCTGTATCATCAAAGACTTCCTGGATAACTTCATTGACATTGCAGAATACGAGCTCTGTCTTGTTTTTATCCATTTCATTCTGGAGACCTAAGATGACTCTTAACCCTGCCGAAGAGGTATATTTAAGCTTTTCCATATCTACCGTAACCTTAGTGGCATTATTGGGGATCTCGTTAAGTCTGTCCTTAAATTCTGCCGAGGTATTGGTATCAAGCATCCCGTCCAGAACGATCGTTACGTTTCCACCTTCATTTTTGAGATCGATATTAAGCATTTTTTCCTCCTGAATCTTACGGTATCAGTCCGCTGATTATATAATAAAAAGATTTATCACACAATTTCAACTTAATTATAATAACACATCCGGAACAAAAATAAACAACTTAAATGAATTTACCGTATATTTCATATCATCTTTATGTAATTACTCCTCCCGCATTCCTTTGCGGCGCCTTTAAGGCATAAGGACATAAGTCTTTCCAGGGTTTCGGAAACACTTATACGGCAGGTTCTCATGATCTCGTCCACGGTTTTGGGATAAAGATCCAGGCATTCATATACAAGTCTTTCTTTTGGAGTAAGATCAAACTTTGCCGTCTTTCCTGTCGTTGCATTCCCGGCTTCAGCCTCCCCGTTTGTCGTCGTCCCGTTCGATTTCTTCCCATGCGGGGTCTCTCCGGCATGGGAAACAAGAGAAACAGGTTCTTCGCAGAGCATTCCCAGCGCTTTGAGGATATCATCCGGATTAAGCGCCGCTCCCGCCCCGTCCCGGATAAGCATGTTGCAGCCTGCCGAAAGCCCGTCGGTGAGCCTTCCCGGCACGGCAAAGATATCCCTCCCCTGCTCCAGAGCATTATTGACGGTGATCGAAGTACCCGAGCGAAGCCTGGCTTCTATCACGAGCAATATGTCGCAAAGGCCTGCGATGATCCGGTTTCTCGAGGCAAAATTCGGACCGAGCGGAGGGGTTCCTGCAGGGTGCTCCGTTATAAGACCCCCGTGGCCTTCGATCAGCCTGTATATCTCCTCGTTTTCCTTTGGATAGACCACGTCCGCTCCGCAGCCTAAAACCCCGAAGGTCACCCCTCCCGCATCGAGCGCGGCTCTTTGTGCGATCCCGTCGATCCCCCTCGCCAAACCGCTTACTATCTGCACTCCCGCAGCCGCCAGATGGGAAGCAAAATACTGCGCCATTTTTTTGCCGTATTCTGAGCACGCCCTTGCTCCTACTATGGCCACGGTCTTTATTTCCGGATTTGGAAGATCCCCTTTGACATATATGCCGGAAGGACATCCCGGGATGAACCTGAGCCTTTCCGGAAACTCCTCCTCAAACCGTGTGATAAATCTTATCTCACTCCTCACTGTTTCACCGTCATTTCTCACTGCTTCACCGTCATTTCTTACTGCTCTTTCAACTCTGTCATTCATTCCAGTACCTCCCGTCTACATTTCTGAAGCCTATGGCCTCCGCCAGGTGTGCGCATCCGATATCCGAGGCGCCCTCAAGATCTGCGATCGTCCGGGAGACCCTTATCATCCTGTGATAAGCCCTTGCCGATAATCCAAGGCATTCAAAAGCTTCACGGATCAGTTTTTCCTCTTTCCTTCCGAGGTGACAGTATTTATCCATATCCTTTACGCTGATATCGGAATTAAATCTTATCCCGGTCCCTTTATATCTTTCTTTCTGCGCTTTTACAGCCCTTATCACCCTTCCCCTTATTTCCCGTGAGCTTTCCCCTTTCATTCCGGTGCTGATGTCCTTGTAATCAATTCTCGAAGCTTCCGCACATATATCTATCCGGTCAAGCAGCGGCCCGGAGATCCTCCCCAGGTATTTTCGTACCTCGCTCTCCTGACACCTGCATTTTGTTCTGTCCGGATAATAACCGCATTTACAGGGATTCATGGCTGCGCATAGCAGAAAGTCCGCAGGATAAGTGTAGCTTGCCGCCGCTCTTGCGATGTTGACCTCCTTATCCTCCATAGGCTGCCTTAATATCTCGAGCGTGCTTGCGGAAAACTCCGGCAGTTCATCAAGGAACAGAACTCCTCTGTGCGCAAGTGAGCACTCTCCCGGTCTTGGGATCAATCCTCCCCCGGCCATCGCGGCGGCAGAAACCGTATGGTGCGGCGCTATGAAGGGTCTGGCGGCTATAAGTCCCTGTCCCTCCTTCAAAAGGCCTGCAACGCTGTAGATCTTTGTCACCTCCATCCTCTCTTCGGCATCAAGCTCTGGAAGGATCGTAGGAAGCCGCCTTGCAAGCATGGTCTTGCCCGATCCCGGAGGCCCGATAAGAAGTATGTTATGCATTCCTGCGGCCGCGATCTCCAGCGCACGTTTCGCGCTTTCCTGCCCGTTTACCTCCGAAAAATCCACGGTATCCAAAGACTCTCCGGAACCCGGCGTACACGTCCCGGCATCTGAATCTATCGTCTCAGCGGGAAGCCTCCCCTCAAAGTATCCCATTGCTTCTTCGAGAGAGCTTACTCCCACCACCCTCATTCCCTTGACAGCGGCAGCTTCCGCAATATTATCCCCGGGGACCATGCATGAACCGATCCCCATATTTCTTGCCTCTATCAGCATCGGCAGGACCCCGTTCACTTTATGCACGCTTCCCGAAAGCCCGAGTTCTCCTATCACAACCATATCCTCTGCCGACTCCGGTGGGATCCGCCCCAGTAATTTCAGCAAAGACACGGCGACCGCCAGATCGAATGAAGTCCCGCTCTTTTTGATATCTGCGGGAGCGAGATTCACGGTGATCCTTTTGGGAGGAAGGAAGATCCCGGAATTCTTAAGGGCTGTCCTTACTCTCTCCCTTGCTTCCCTGACTTCTCCTCCCAGAAAGCCGACCATTTCAAACACCGGCAAACCCTCGGACATATCGGCCTCGGCCCTGATCTCTATACCGACAAGTCCCCGGAGCGCCAGAGTGCTCACACAACTGTACATACAAAACCTCCTTGAAATATATATGAAATGTCCCAAAAGCCTGAATGATTAAACCTGATAACAAAGAAAGCATCAGAAAAAGGAAATGATACATTGACACAATACTGACACGACACTGTCGCAATTTATCGAATATGATCGAAAAGATCTGATCGTCTTAAATGATAAGTGAACTAAAAAGAATCCGCATCCCTACGGATATTGATCGTTGATCCGATATTGATCGGGGATAAAATATTGAGCGTGGATCAGAAATTGACCGTGGATCAGATATTGAGCGTGGATCAGAAATTGACCGTGGATCAGCTGCTGAGCGGAGATCAGATATTTATCCCCGCCTTCTTTAAAGCCTCCCGGTCTATGATATTTCTGTTGTCCATCGTCTTCATGACATCCTTGATCGCAAGATCGCCATAGATGAGCTTTTGTCCCAGATCTATAATCCTGTTGTCTCCGAAAGAAAGGATGACCGGTTCAAGGACATTGGATGGATTCTCGGTGATGACAAGACCTTTGTCCCCGTTGGTTAGTTCAACGGAAGTCCCGGGAGCAAGTATATTGATGCTGTCTAAAAGCGCGCTGACCATTTCCGGATCAAAGAAATCATCATGCTCCATCAGATATCTGACTGCCGAGATCTCAGAGCTGGGCTCGTCTACATCATTCATGGCCGTAAGATCATCAAAGGCTCTGGCCAGACTGAGCACCTTTGCTCCGACGACATTCTTCCTTATATCAAGCTCATGACCTTCATCAAAAGCATTCAGCATACGCGTCGACTGTGATACTATACGGTTGATGCCGGGAGTCGACAAAAAGGCTGCTTCGATTATCGATTCTCCACGCTTTTTGCATTCATAGATAAGCTTCCGGTCGCTGTCACTCTTTTCACGCTTATCGCGAACCTCTTCCGGAATATCCAGTCTTCCGACCCCATGTACTATAGCGGCGGTTACCGTGTCGTTCTGGTCGGAAAGCTTTACATTGAGCTTATGTGTGATCATTGCGCAGAGCATTGCGCAGTAGAGGGAATGTTTCGCAAGCTCGTCTTCCTTGCTCCTGAGGTTCTGTACGAAATTGATCCTGTGATCCAGTCTGCCGTAACCTCTGATTATCGAAGCCGAGATATTTGGGAGATTCTTTGTCTTACCGTGATCATGAAGCTCCTTGAGCTCGTCTGCGATGGCAAAGCTTGTCGCCTGAGTGAACCGTTCGAATTCTATATCCTCCTCAGACATAGGCGGTACGGGTTCCGCGGGTTCCAATATGTACAGACCTATGATACCGAAGTTTTTCACGCTCTCAATACCGTGAGTGGTGAGCTTGGAATCCCGTTCATACAATAGAACTCCTTTTTTATCGTAGATAGGCTTGGCAAGTCTCATCCCGACCTTAAGGTTCTCATGTCTGACAAAGATCATTTTAAGACTCCTTCCTTTAACAGTGCCTCGAACTCCTCAGTAGGAATGGGCTTTGAGTAGAAATATCCCTGTGCTATGTCACATCCGGAATTTCTGAGGAATTCCGCCTGTTCCTTTGTTTCCACGCCCTCGGCGATGGTCCTCATTCCAAGCTCTTTTGACATCTTTATCGAATTCGCGACGATGATCTTGCCCCTCTTGGTATCTATGACCTCATCAAGGAAGAATCTGTCGATCTTGATGACATCGACCGGGGCATCCTTGAGCATGTTAAGTGATGAATAGCCCGAACCGAAATCATCCATCTCTATGGTGAAACCGACATTTTTAAGCTCCTGCATTATACTGTAGAGCGAGCCGGTGTCTTCGGTAAACAGCGTTTCCGTTATCTCGAGCTCAAGCTTCGAAGGATCGATCGAATACTTCTTTACGAGTCCCGAAAGCTCGGTAACAAGATCCGTGTTGCCTATATGAAGTCTTGATACATTGACCGATACCGGAATGCTATAGCCAAGCTCCGAAAGTCTTGCAAGGTATTTTGCCGTCTCTTCCCACATAAATTCATCGATACGCTTGATAAAGCCGTTCGACTCGAAAAGAGGCAGGAAATCACCCGGCATCCTGATACCCTTCAGCGGATGCATCCAGCGGACCAAAGCCTCGGCTCCGCAGATCGCATTGCTGTCAAGCGATACCTTCGGCTGCAGGAACATCACGAATTCGTGCCTCTCCAGCGCGATCTCCATCTCACTTTCAAGCTCGGCCTGCTGATTATCCTTAAGGCGGATATTATCATCATAGACATTAAAGTTGGTGAGGGTCGTACCCTTGATGTTCTTCTT